>JBDTXZ010000332.1:0-4970 GCA_040005935.1 bacterium
CAGCGAGTCGAAGGATCTGCTCTTGGACCCTCGCGCGCGCTACGCGCGCGTGAGCGCATCGAGCACCCGCGCGCTGACAAACGCATTCAACAGGCCCTTGTCCAACATCCCATCCCTCGCTTCCGATTGCAGGATGTCGATCGCACGCTCCGTCGACACGGCGTGCTTGTACGGCCGGTCCGTTGCCGTCAACGCATCGTAGATGTCCGCGATGGTCATCATCCGCGTCTGCACCGGTATCGCGTCGCCCGTCACGGCGTTGGGGTACCCGCCGCCGTTCAACTTCTCATGATGTCCGTACGCGATCTCCGGGATGCGGCGTAGCTCGCGCGTCCACGGAATCTGCTCGAGAAAACGATACGTGTGCGTGACGTGTGACTCGATCTCCCGACGCTCCGCGTCGTCGAGATTGCCCTTCCGAATCATGAGGAACTGCAGCTCGTGATCTTCGAGTAATCGACGCTCGCGTCCATCGAAATCCACGAACGTGCGCCGGTTGATTTCATGGAGCGCCTCGAAGCTGCCTTCGGGCAGCACTGTCGGCTCATTCGCGCGCACGATTGAGTCGAGGAAGCCGTGCAGCTCGGCGCGCCGTTGACCACGCTGCGCCGTGAGTCTCGCGCATTCTGCTTCGTACGCCTGTCTGCCATTCGCCAAGACGAAATCGGCGCGGTCGCGCTCGTATTCCAGGTCCGAACGCTGGATCAGGAAGCCGAACCGGCTGCGAATGATCTCGAGATCCGGCGGATAGAGTTTCTTTTGCTTCACCAGCACCTGCTCGCGCACGCCAACCTTGCCGAAGTCATGCAGCAGTCCGGCGTAGCGCAGTTCGCGCAGTTGCTCGCGCGTGAAGTTGACGTTGCGATACTCGCCGTCGTTCGCCCGGTCCACCACCTCCGCCAGGCCCACGGTGAGCGTGGCAACGCGCGCCGAATGGCCCGATGTCGTTGGATCGCGCGATTCAATCGCTGTCACCGCCGCAGTGACGAATCCCTCGAAGAGCCGCTCGATGTCCTCGTACAACTTGCCGTTCTCGATGGCCACCGCGGCTTGCGACGCGAGTGCTGTCGTGAGCTCAACGCACCGGTCGTCGAAGGTGTGCACCTCCCGCTCCACCACCTCCGATGAGCTGAGTCGTGCGTCTGGCGATCGCTTGCGATTGATGAGCTGCAACACGCCGACGATCTCATCGCGATGTGACTTCATCGGCAGCACGAGCATGGACTTGGTTCGGTAACCGACCTTCTCGTCGAACGTGCGATTCTGTTTGTACGAGCTGTCGTCACTCAGCAGGTACACATCGCCAATCACCAGCGGCTCGCCCGTTGCCGCGGCGTAGCCAGCGAGGCTGCCGTGGCTGATTGGCACCGTGAACGTCGCGAAGGGCAGGCCCGGCAACGAGTGATTTTGCGCGATCGCACAGCGCAGCCGGCACGGCGCTCCGCTGTCATCCTTCTCTACCAGGTACAGGGATCCCGCGTCGGCGGACGTGAGGCGCCGCGCCTGCGTGAGGATCAACTCGAGCAGTGTGTGGAGGTCCCGTTCCGTCGAGAGTGCCACGCCAATCGCGGTAAGGTCCGTGAGCTCCCGAGCGCGATCTACCGCCTCGGTGCGCGCCGCACGCTCGGTCACCAGCGTGGTTGCGTGCCGGAGCGCGCCGCGCAGGCCGGCGATTACCGTCGCCACACTTGCGTCGCCCGGGATCCAGCTCGTGATCGAGTCGACCGGAAATCCAGTTGGCGGGTCCTTCTCCCCCGGCTCGCCGATACCGACGATGGCCGCCAACAACGCCAGCTCCAATACCCGCGTCGGATCATCGCCCACGCTTCCCAACAGCGCACGGTCCAGCAGGATCACCGTCGGCCGGTCCGTGTCGATCGAGCGTGCGGTGGGGAGCGCTGGAACGTGTCGGACTTCGACGTCGTCGCCCCGGCGCCCGAGAGGCGACGCGGAAACCGTTCGACCGACTGCCGTGAGGAGGAGGGGCTTCATTCTGCGAATGACTCTCGGTACAAAAAACCCGCCGACGCCCATGAAGTAGGCGCCGGCGGATTCGCACGCCAACCGACGATCAGGTGCCTTTGCTCAGGTTCGCCTTTTCCTTGCTGGCCGGCTCATAGTTCGGGAATTCCTTCAGCACTGCGTTGAAGTATTCCACCGCCTTCGACCGGTCGCCATGGTCCTTGGCGTCGAGCGCCTTGCCGTACATCACGGCTACGCGCATCGGAAGCTTTGGTGACGGCGCTGGCGAGCCAGCCTGCTGAGCACCAGATGCCGGGCTCGCGTCGCCAGTCCGGCGCGCAGGCATGGCCGGAAGGTGCATGCCGGTGTTCAGTTTGCCCGCCAACGAGCTGATGAGCGCCATGATGTTGTCGGACTTGTCGTCAACGCGATCGACGTGCTCGATCGCACTCGTCTCTACATTCACGGCGCGTGCGTCAATGCGGAAATTGCCCTTCGTATCGGCCATGTAGCCGCCGAAGATCATGTGCTGCGCGCCGAGGAGCTTGCCTACCTTCACGGCTGTCGCCTGATCGATCTTGCCGTCTGCGGCAAGCTTTTGCTCCTCGAGGAGCTTCACCACCTGATCGCGCTCGATCACGCGGATGTTCGGATTGACCGACATCTCGGTGATGAGGAAATCAGGAATCCCCTTGCTCAAGCCGTCGTAGTCCTTGGCACTCGGCCCAAAAGATCCATTGTTGAAGTAGAGGATCGCCACGGTCGGCTTCCCCTCCTTCTGCGCGTGTGCGGCAAGGGGCGCGACGAGGCCGGCGACGGCAGCGGCCAACGAGACGAAACGTGCAATGCGGGTCATGGTCTCCTCCGAGACTCGTACGGAATTCCATCCTGGTCCTGCACCGGCGCATCCGCGCCTGACAACTCCCTTCATACCTGAAGACTCATCCCTTCAGCTGCGGCAACTACCTCGAGCCGCGCTCCCTTCGACGCCACCAGTGCTCGGCAGGTCGCCACGCATTGGTCGACCTCATCATCAGTTCGTTCGGGACGGTGGTGGAACAGCACCAATTTCTCCACCTCCGCTTCGATCGCCAGCTCAACCGCGTCCTCGTGTGTCGAGTGACCCCACCCGACGAACGCGTCGTACTCCTGCGCCGTGAACATCGTGTCGTGCACCAGCACCGCTGCGCCGCGTGCGAACTCCACGAACCGTTTGCGCCAATCGGGCTGGTCATCATACTTGGCGCGCGCGCTCAATTCATTGTCCGATACGTAGACGAGAGAGCGTGGACCAACCTCTCCGTCCCAGAATCGGTACCCCAATGCGCCCCCTGGGTGCCGAACTGCCATCGCTGCAACTTCGTATCCGTTTCCGGCGCGACGCTCTTCGGACAGCTCCTGAAAATCGATCCGGGCCTGCAATTCCTCGAAGCTCACCGGGAACACCACCGGCGACATCTGGTCACGAACCACCCTGTCGATGCTCATCTGGAGCGATTTCGAGCCCCAGATCCTGAAATGATTCCCCTTCCGAAAAAGCGGTGCAAAAAACGGGATCCCCTGAATGTGATCCCAATGCGCATGCGTCAGGAAAATGTCGCCCTCGACCGCGGCCCCGTTTGCGCGTTCCATCAGATGCCGGCCCAACTCACGAATTCCCGTTCCCGCGTCGAGAATCACCAGCCGGCCTTCCTCGGTGCGCAATTCGATGCAGGGCGTATTGCCCCCATAGCGCACGGTTGTCGGGCCCGGACTCGGGATTGAGCCTCGTGTCCCCCAAAATCGTACTGTGAGGGGCATCAGCCCAACGACCCGTCGTTCACGCGATAGTATGCGTTCATAGGGCGAAGTGGCGCAAAGGAGCGGGTCACGAGCGTGTTGTGATCTTTGTCACACGCGAACCTGAGCTCGCTTCTCCAGCCCGTCTTTGTCCGCTACAGCGATCCGCCGCCGCTCGACCCGAATCAGTCCGGCCTCCTGAAAGTCCTTCATCGAGCGCGACACGGTTTCGCGACTTGCGCCGATCATCTGGGCGATCGTCTGATGGGTCAAAACCTTCTCGATCGCCGGACCGCCACTCTCCTCGGAGAGATCGAGCAGCAAGCGCGCAATGCGACCTGGAACATCGAGCAGCACCAGTCCGCCAATCTTTTCGTCGGCGCGCCGAAGCCTGCGCGACAATTCCTGGAGCAGACCCCACGCGACGCTCGGGTTGGCGTCTACGCGTCGCCGAAAGTCCTCGCGCCGCAGTATGAGCAGCTGCGAATCCTCCATCGCAATGACATGGGCAGAGCGAGGCTGATCGTCGATGAGCGCGAGCTCACCGAAGTGCGCGCCGGCGCCGAGCACGCCGAGGATGACCTCGCGGCCGTCTTCGCCAATGAGGACGACTTTCACGCGGCCTGTGCGCAGGATGTAGAGCGAGTCGCCTGGGTCGTCCTGAAAAAGGATGACACTCCCTTTCGGATAGGAACGCTCACGAACCAGCTCAGCAAACTTGGCGAGCTCGTCGCGGTCGAGGCCGCGAAACAGCGGAACGCTGGCAATAAAATCGGCGGTCTGAGCAATCACGCGGCGGTCGGACTGGGAAGCAACGATGGTTGGAATGCAAAAACGTATCGGACGCCCGATGGCATGTCAAACGCCAGGTCATATCTGTACGTCGTGTGAAGTGCTTGTCGCATCGGCACTTGCGTCCAGCGCCTCGCCCCGCGCGCTCGCGGCACGCCGCGCGCAGGGAGCTTGTGCCTCCGGGCCGCCGTATTTCCATTTCGTCCCGCTGTGGCGCGCCTTGTCACAATCCCGTGGACGTGAGGCCGCAGGGTGCAGACAATTGGTCGCAGCCGCTCGAACTCATTATCGCGAGGAGTCATGTCGTCAGCTGCCTTGTCCTTTCCTGGAAAGGACTCCGCGACCGCAAGCCGTCTGTTGCGTGCCGGGTTACTCGTTGGCGTGTCCGACGGATTGTTTGCGTCCGCGTTCGGCGTGTTCGTGCGCGGAGTCACGGT
>JBDTXZ010000333.1:0-4944 GCA_040005935.1 bacterium
CGCCACCCAGGAGGAGTTAGTGCAACACGAGAAACTCAGCGCCATGGGCCAGATGCTCGCGGGGCTCGCGCACGAGTTGAACAATCCCTTGGGCGGAATTCTCGGGATGGCCGAATGCCTGCGCGCGGAGTTGTCGGAGTCGCCGCACGCGGCAACACGCGCCATGGGACCGGAACTCGCCGAGCCACTCGAACGAGAGGCCCGACGAGCGAATTCGCTCGTCCGCAGCCTGCTCAGCTTCGCGCGCAAGCCTGGCGGTACACTGGAATCCGTTGGTCTCGCCGCGGCTGTTAGCACAGCGGTCGGCCTTCGTGCGCACGCGTTTGCGCAGGCCGGCAAGACGCTGCATGTGAACGTGTCGCCCTCGCTCACCGTTCTCGCCGACGCACAGAAGCTCCAGCACGCGGTGGTCAATGTCGTGAACAATGCGCTCGACGCGGTCGTCGCCAACGGTGGCGAAGGGCTGATCATCCATGCGTGCGACGATGGCGATGACTTCGTGCGAATCGAATTCGACGATGACGGAACGGGCATCGAAGATGTGAACAATGCCTTCACGCCGTTCTACACGACGAAGGCAACCGGCAAGGGCACAGGACTTGGCTTGCCGCTCGTGCGGCGATTCGTCAATGAGTTCGGCGGGACCGTGGCCGCGAGCAACCTGCCAAAGGGCGGTGCGCGCATCACACTCAAACTGTGCCGTGGAGCAGCAGTCGACCACGACGAACCCGTTGTCGCGCCACCGCCGCTCGCATTGTTACCCGCACCAACGCCAGCAGGGGGTGAAGGGCGCCAACGAGTACTCGTGGTCGACGACGAACCATCGATACGCGAAATCCAGCGTCGGTTGCTCACACGCGCTGGTCTCGACGTGCTCGTCGCGTCGGGCGGAGTCGAGGCGCGCGACATCCTCCTGCGCGAACACGTCGACCTCGTCGTGTCCGACCTGCGGATGCCGGGAGAAATGGACGGCTATGCGTTGCTCGAGTGGATGGAGCGCGAGCGTCCCGCGCTGTCCGAGACGGCGCTGCTCGCAACCGGCGACGTAACCGGAACTGCATCGATCGCGCTGCCGGTTCCGGAGGAACGCATACTCAGCAAGCCCTTCGACGGTGCCGAGTTCGTGCGGCGTGTGCGCGCTGCGCTCGCTGTCGTTCCGGCGATTGCCGCCGTGGCCGTGGTGACGGCGGTCGTGGCTCCCTAAAACACAAGGCGAGCGTCTTCACGCTCGCCTCGATGCCGACAACGCACCAGCAATCAGCCTGCTAGCGCAGGCTCCACCGGCTCGGCCGGTTGCGGCACGTCCCATTCATTGCCGCACTTGAGGCACTTTCTAAAGTCGCCACGTGCCTTCGTGAATTTCATCTCTGCTCCCACGTAGGCACATTCCGGACACGTCTCCGCAACCGGTTTGTTCCACGCCACGAAATCACACGTCTCGTTGGAGCAGGCATAAAAGGCGGTGCCGCGCTTCTTGGAGCGACGCTCGACCAACTCGCCGCCGTCCTTGGGACAGAAGACGCCGGTGGGCATCGACCGCGTGCCGCGACACTTCGGAAACGTACTGCATCCGAGAAACTCGCCGTTCCGTCCCGCACGCACCACCATCGGCGCCCCACACAAATGACAGGGAATGTCCGTCATCCGTGGCTTCGCCTTTTCGCCCTTGAGCGGACGTGTGTAGGTGCACGTCTTGGGATGATTCTCGCACGCCAGGAACGGCCCAAAGAATCCACCGCGTGGCTCGAGCTTGCCCCCGTCGAGCGGGCAGCGCTCGTTGACCAGCGCGGACAAATCGTGCGCCACCGCGATGAGCGCGCCGAACTGCACGTTCTTGAGCGACTTGTCGAACGGCCCCCAGAAATCCTGCAGCACGTGGCGCCAACCGAGTTCGCCTTCCTCCACCTTGTCGAGCTCGAGCTCCATCCCCGACGTGAAGTCCACGTTGAAAATGCCCGGAAACTGCTTCACCATCACCTTCTCGACCGTCTCGCCGAGCTCAGTGGGAAAGAAGCGTCGTTGCTAGAGCAACACGTACCGCCGGTCGGCCAATACGCTGATGATACTCGCGTAGGTTGACGGGCGACCAATGCCAAGGCGCTCGAGCTCCTTCACGAGACTCGCTTCGGAAAAGCGCGGCGGCGGTTCGGTAAAGTGCTGCGACGGCGTAATCGAGTGGACGGGAATGTTCTCCCCCACGTCGATCACCGGCAGCTCGTTCTCGTCCTCGAGTGCCTTGGAATCTCCTTCTTCACGAGCTTCGCGATACAGTGCCAGGAAACCCTGGAACTTGATGATGCTGCCGGTGGAGCGGAATAGATACGAGCGACGCCCGATCTGTGGCTGTTCCTTGGCCGGAATGTCGAAGTCCACCGTTGTCGTATCGAACACGGCGGGCGCCATCTGCGAGCCCATGAAGCGCTGCCAGATGAGCTGATACAACTTGAACTGGTCAGGGCTCAGGTACTTGCGAACGTCGTCGGGCCGACGTGTCGGGTCCGTGGGACGAACACTTTCGTGCGCATCCTGTGTGTTCTTCGCCTTGCCATCGCCGTACAGCTGAATGCCCTTGGCGAGAAACTCCGCGCCAAAGAGCACGCGCAAATACTCCTGCGCCTGCGTCGCCGCACTTTCGGCGACGCGCGTGGAATCCGTACGCATGTACGTGATGAGACCCACCGCGCCTTCCGGCCCGATGTCGATGCCCTCGTACAGATCCTGCGCCACCCGCATGGTGCGCTTGGAGCCGAACGACAGCTTCTTCGCTGCTTCCTGCTGCAACGTTGATGTGGTGAATGGTGCCGACGGGTTCTTGCGACGCTCGCGCCGCTTGACCTCGGTGACGCCGAACGCCTTTCGGCCCTCGAGATCGGAGATGACCCGCGCGGCTTCCGCTTCGTTCGCGATCTCCGCCTTCTTGCCATCGATCTGGTGGAGCTTCGCCGTAAAACGCTGATTCGACTTCTCCAGCAGCGCCTCGACCGTCCAGTACTCGACTGCATTGAACGCGCGAATCTCTCGCTCACGCTCGACGATGAGCCGTAGCGCGACGGTCTGCACGCGTCCCGCAGAAATGCCCTTCTTGACCGTCTTCCAGAGCACGGGGCTGGCCTTGTAGCCCACGAGACGATCGAGGACGCGGCGCGCCTGCTGCGCCTCCACCTTCTTGTCATCGATGACGCCCGCTTGCTGAATGGCCAGCTGGACGGCGTCCTTGGTGATCTCGTGAAAGAGCACGCGCCGAATGGGCACGACGGCCTGGCCACGCTTTGGCTTGATCTGCTCCGCCACATGCCACGCGATCGCTTCACCTTCGCGATCCGGATCGGTCGCGATGAAGATCTCCTTCGACACCTTCGCGGCGCTCTTGAGGTCCGCGATCGTTTTTTCCTTGCCCGGAATGGGCACAAGCTCCGGCTCAAAGCCGTTGGCGATGTCGATGCCGAGCTTCTTCTCCGGCAGGTCCATGATGTGCCCGACCGTCGCCTTGACGCGATAGCCACGCCCCAAATACTTGCCAATGGTTTTTGCCTTGGCGGGCGACTCGACGATGACCAGCGACGTGGTCCCCGCCGGCTCGTCCGGGTACTGCTCTTCCTCGACAACCGCCTTTTTGGCGCCTGTCTTCCTGGTCGACTTTTTCGCCGCGGCTTTCTTCGCGGCGGCCGGTGCCTTCGCCACTGTTCGCTTCGTGGTCGTCTTCTTCGCTGCCATTTCTCTAGTGTACGGTCTGGGTATCCGCGGTAGCGCCGGGATCATCGAACCCGGCACCCTCCATCATCGAGCGCAAATCGTCGAGCGCGATGCGTCCGTCGAACTGCAGCATCGCCCGCTCGATCACCTGCTCGAGCTCCGCGGGGTTGAGCGCTCCGGCACCGGAAAGCGCCAGCAGATGCCCCCAGGCTTCGGTGGCAAAGCGGCCCCGCTCATGTGGTCCAAGAACGCGAATCGTCATGGCTCCTCTTCTGTCGCCGTCGCAGTGAACAACAACTGCCCGCGCCGAGCGACATCCTCACAGTTCGTTTGACACCGGTTTCATGCTGAAGGGCCAGAAACTCTGGACCACTGGAAGTCACGCACCGGCCCTCCAACTCCACGCCGCGGAAGTGCGGCAGCGCATTCACGGAGGTGTTACTCGCTCTAAGGTAGTGATGGCGTCAACCGCCCGCGCACTTCAAACCGACAAACAGGCGGGATCAGAGCGATAGGTGGCGCTGGATCTGATCCGTAACTCGTTGTGAATCAATGTGTTCCACGTCAATCACCAGATCCGCCGACTCATACGCCACTCGGCGCGCTGCCAGCAAGCGCTCGAGTTCGCCCTTTGGGTCTGGCCGAAGGAGCAACGGCCGGCCTATCACCTTCTTTCCCATGCGTTTAATCGCGCCCGCTGGTGAGATCTTCAGATACACCAGCGTCGAATTGCCCCGAAGCAACGCGACCGTATCTGGCTGGGACACCCAGCCTCCGCCCGGCGCGAGCACCATTCCCCCGAACTGCGCCACCTCTTCGGTCAAGCTCCGTTCCAGCTTGCGGAACTCATGCTCGCCGAGTTGCGCAAAAATTTCCCCGATCGACAGACCCGCACGTCGAGAAATCTCGGCGTCGAAGTCCAGGAACGAGCGCTCGAGCCGTCGCGCCAACATCCCCGCCACCGTGCTTTTGCCAGATCCGGGCAATCCCACGAGGATGAGATGTGGTCGCGACGGATCAGCCGCCGAGCCGGACTGCGATGTGCGAAAGATAGCCATCAAGATTTCGCTGGATTTCCCCGAGTGAATCTCCTCCGAACTTCTCGAGCATCGCATCCGCGAGCACGAGTGCCGCCATCGCTTCCGCGATCACTCCCATTGCCGGCACCGCCGTCACATCGCTTCGCTCGGCGGTCGCCTTTGCTGGCTCGCCCGTAGCGACATCCACGGTACCGAGTGGGCGCATGAGTGT
>JBDTXZ010000334.1:0-4937 GCA_040005935.1 bacterium
CTTCGTGGCCGACGCGATTGGGCGACGCGACGAACACGCCGTTCGCGATGGCGTGAGACCGCTGAATCGTGCGCCATGCGTCCACCTGCGCGGCGCCAAATTCTTCCTTCTCAGCCGGATGCCACCCGATGGCCGTCGGATAAAAGAGGATGTCGGCGCCCAAAAGGCTGGTGATACGCGCTGCCTCGGGATACCACTGATCCCAGCAAATCAGTACACCGATGTTCGCGTACTTCGTGCGCCACACACGAAAGCCGCTCGCCTGCTTGGCAATATCGCCAATGGCGTCGATGCGATCGTCGTGTGCGGCGTCTCCCGGGACGAAATAGTACTTCTCGTTGAACATCGGATCGTCCGGGATATGCATCTTGCGATACACGCCCAGCAGCGATCCGTCGGCGTCGATGATCGCAGCAGAGTTGCGATAGACGCCCGGCGCCTGCTTTTCGAACACCGGCACAACGAGCACGACGTCGAGCTCCTTCGCGAGCTTCTGCATCGTCGCGGTGGTCGGCCCCGGAATAGGCTCCGCAATGTCGAACCGTTCGCACTTTTGCGACTTGCAGAAGTACGGCGCATTGAAGAGCTCCTTCAGGCAGATGATCTGCGCGCCGAGCGCAGCAGCATCGCGAATGCGTGCGACGGTTGCGTCGATGGTCGCGCGCATGTCCGACGACGCGGCGTCCTGAATGATGCCGACAGTGAAGGGGCGATTGGTCATGCCTTGCAATCTATGCGGACGTGGATGACGAGCGGGTATGGGAGAAACCGCTACTCGGCAAGTCGAGTTCCACAGGTCACTCGACCAATCCAATCACGACGTCCATCACATTGGTACCCGTAAAGCGGCGCGGAAGCAGCGCGCCGGTCGCGCTGAGCACGGCGTGCGAGTCGTGCTTTTGCAGCGCCACGTCCGGGTCGTGACCAGTTTTGCGGATCGCTTCCCACAATGAGGCGTTCGCAAAAGCTCCGGCGGCGTCTACGGTTCCATCACGGCCATCCGTGCCGGCCGCGAGGAGCGTAATGCGGGCTGCGGCATCGCCACACTCGGCAAGACGCTTTGCAGCAGCAAGCGCCAGCTCCTGACACCGTCCGCCACTCGGCGGAGAACCAGCGGTCGTCACCCCCGCCGCAGGTACACGAGGGCGGCCCGAAGAAGCCGGCGCGCTCGACGTCAGCTTCACGGTCGTTTCACCACCCCAGATGATGCATCCGCAGCGGCCCTGCTTCGCGCGTTGGATGAGCGCGTCGGCGACCGCCGCGCCGCATGCAGCTGCATCGCCCTGAAGTGGGGTGGGTACGCACTCTACCTCGAGCGACAGCGATTGTGCGCGCTCATTCGCCGCGTCCAGAGCAAGGCGGTTGCTTCCGATCACCCGCGTTGTCACGTGCGCGAATGCGGGATGCGTACACTTGGGCGTTTCCGGAATGACGCCGCGCGTGACGCCGGTGAGGTAGTCGCGCATAGCGGGCGAGAGCCGCCCGAGGAGCGATGCGCGCGTGAGGAGCTCGACGACATGAGCTACTGTGGCGGTATCAGCCGTGCATGGGCCCGACCCGATGTCCGCGGGATCGTCGCCAATGACGTCGCTGATGACAAACGAGTACGTGCGCGCGGGCGCCAAGGCGAGCGCAAGGCGTCCAGCGCCCCAGCGCGTGAACCGTTTGCGCACAGAGTTCATCGATCGAATGTCGAGCCCAGCTCCAAGCAAAAGCTCGAAGAGTTGGCTGAGATCTGATTCTGACATACCGCGCAGTGGTGCGGCGATCAGGCTCGATACGCCGCCGCTCAGCAGGACGACGGCGATGTCGTCGCTGCGCATACCGACGGCGACCTCGCCAATGCGTTCAGCGGCGGTGAAGGAGAGCCGGCCAGGCAGCGGATGATTCCCTTGAAGCGACGAAACCGTCGCGTGTGGCGACGGCGTTGCCTCGGGCGAAACAATCACGCCGCCTGCGATAGTGAGCAGCGAGCGCTGTAGCGCGGCCACGGTTGCAGCGGCCATGGGGTGCGCCGCCTTGCCGAGCGAATAGAGCCAGATACGCTGGCCAGGTCGCGCCGGAAAGTCATGCAGGGCCGCAGTCGTCACCGGCCCAGGAGCGGCTCCGGCGACGGCTGCGTCGTACAACTCGGTGAGGAGAGAACGAACCCCCGAAGGAGATGACGTCAGGGCGAAAGGTGCGTGAGGGAATGCGTCGAAATCATGGTTTCGGAAGCGTTTCCTTTACGGCCGCCTCGAGGTCCTCATACGACTGCTGCGAAAGCACGTTGAAGGGTTGCATTCGCTTCACGATCTTTCCAGTTGGATCGATGACGAAAAGAGACCGGTCGTCCATCGCTCCGCTAATTGCACCATAGAGCTTGCCGACCTTTTGTCCGATGTCGCTGGCGTATAACACGGGCGTCTGCTGGTCGCGCGCCCAGGATGCCAACGCGGTATCTGCATCCACACTCACGCCGAGGACGATGACGTTCTTCCCGTTGTTGAAAAGCTTGGCGTACTGATCACGGTACGCCTCCATTTGGACCGTTCAGCCCTTTGTCCGTGCCTTGAAAAAGAAGGCCAGTACGACGGTCTTGCCGCGATAGGCAGAGAGGGTGATGGGGTCGCGCAGTACGCCGTAGCGCGTTGCGGCAGGCAACGTGAAGTCAGGCGCCATTGTGCCGACGTCTGGCGAAACATTCGCCGGCGCGGGCGTCTGTGCGCTGGCGGAGACGGAAAGCGCGCACAGCGCGAGCGCGACCGCGAGCGGCTTTGGCTTGAAGAGTTGAGACATTGAACTCCTGAGGCGATTGATGAGCGCGCAAGATGCGAGAAGCCAGCGATGGATGCAATGAGCGTATGAGTCTGACGACTCTAGGGCCGCTACGACCGTACGGTGCCTCACGTCGAAAAAAGTGGACGGTCTTCTCCCTGTCACGGGACATTTGAGAGGGGTTAAGTGCTCGTACAGGCAGTTAAGTGGTGGCCTGGCACCTGCCTTACTCCAACGCAGTTGTGGATCTCACCTGATTGGAGGCCTCTCATGCGCTCTCACGGAATGACCCTGTCGCTCGCCGGTCTGGCACTGCTTGGTGCCTGCAACCGGGGTACCGACACGCACGCCGATGACGCGCTCAAGAACGACTTGGCACTCGCAGCACAGGCGCAGCCGTACCAAGCGCAGCAGTTTACCTCGCCGTCCGAGCAGCAGATGGCGGCCAACGGCATGGCTCCGCAATACGGCCCAACCCCGCGGAGCGCGCAGCCGGTCTACCGCGCTCCAGCGCCGGTCTACAGGGCTCCGGCGCGACGCACGAGCACGCGCAGGTCCAGTGCGCCGTCGGGTACGTACTATCCCAGCGAGCCGAGTGCTCCGCGTGAACCAGTTCGGCACACGCAGCGCGATGCAGCGATCGGTGCGGCCGCAGGCGCGGTCATCGGGGCGACGACGAGCCGAGACCGCGTGAAGGGTGGTTTGATCGGCGCGGCCGCCGGCGGCATACTCGGCGGCATCATTGGTCATACGGTGGATATCCAGAAGCCATAGCAGTTGCTGGTAGGCATTCCGGGCCGGCGGTCGGTCTGGCGCCACGTTCAGTTGCAGTTCCCCCTACACGCACGCTCGCACTGGACCAACGGTGCGGGCGTTCGTGTGTTGGTTTCGAATTCCTGCGCCCTGTCGCACTCTTGAAGGCATGCTTCTCGCTTCCCGTTGACGCGCATGACCGACGAACCATCTCCCCTTGAACAAGCGATCCTGGACGGCAAAAGCGACTCGGGTGAAGATCGTCGCAAGCGCCGCTATGTTGCGAACCTCGCGTTCGGTGCAATCAAGGCCCAGTACGCATCGCGTCGTTCGATTCTCGAACGGGTTGTCGATTGGCTGAATGACGTCGCGGGGTCGACCGCGTTTCTCGTCGGGCATGCAATCGGTTTCGCCGTGTGGCTGCTCTGGAACACGGGCGCGCTCGGCCTCAAGCCGATCGACCCGTATCCGTTCGGCCTGATGACGATGATCGTCTCGCTCGAGGCGATCTTCCTCTCGATCTTTGTACTCATGGCGCAGCAGCGCGAAGCGCTTGTTGCCGAGTTGCGCGAGGAGCTTGGGTTGCAGGTCAGTCTGCGCGTGGAGCAGGAGGTGACAAAGACACTCCAACTCGTGGCGGGGCTCTATACCCGCCTCGGTCACCGTGTGAGCGATGATCCCGAATTGACTCGTATGCTTCAGCCCCTCGACGTCAAGGCAATCGAGCGCGATCTCCTGGAGCAAATTGAAGCGGCGACGCAGAAGAAGCACCACAATTCGATGCTCGACGATGACACGGTGAATCCGGTCATCGGCGGTGTGCAGCCTGCAGAGAAATTCACCGAGGGATGACGAGCCTGTCGATATCGGGGTCTGCCACATCCGTCGACGTGAACGAAGTGCCACCGCAGGGAGAGCACATGGCCCGCAGGCTGATTCTTGTGATCGCACTGCTGATGAACGCTGCGGCGTGCGGCGCCGACATCACACTGGCAGACGTCGCGCCGTACGCCGGGAACTACACACTCCGCTCGGTCAACAGCTTTCCACTTCCGTATGCCATCCTCCAGTCCAACAGCGTCAGGCTGGAGATCACGGACGAAGCCTTTTCGCTGGCGACCAATAGCACGTTCAACGACGTGACGAACTACCGAAGGACGTCTGCGCTTGGAGTCATCGACCATCCCGCGGATACCCTGACCGGGACGTACGACATTCGCGGCCAGACCATCTCATTCACGACGAGCAGCGGTGCCCTCCTTTCGGGTCAGGTTGGCGCGACGTCGTTCACGGTGATCGGCAACTCGACGGTTTTTCTCTACTCGAAGTAGATAGAACGCGGGACCGACAATCGAGGACCGAGGACGGCAGACCACTGTGCACCTGTGGTTCGCACGTCCCAGGTCCTCGTCTCGCATCCTTACTTT
>JBDTXZ010000335.1:0-4928 GCA_040005935.1 bacterium
GGAAACGATTGCGCGACGCATCCTTACCATGATTGGCTAGGACTGCGTTTGGATGCGTTGGGAAGTGCGGGGAACGAATCTTCAACGCGGATTTACGCGGATTTGGCGGATGAACGCGGATTGCTCCTCTCAAGTCGGAGAGGCCATGGGGCACCCCTCAAAGACTTGATCCTTCACGGCCGGTTTGCTTCTCTGGATGTCTCGCCAGCAGGCCGGCGCGATCCTCGGCTACGGACTCCATTGCCGCAACTCTTCCGGCGATTTTTTGCACTTGCCGCGAGAGGGGGAGCACCGCGTCGGAACGAATCGATTGGCTCATTGTGTAGAGTGCACCGTGGATCTCTGCGTCCAGGGGAACGATCCGTGTGGATCCGCCAAATCCGCGTGAATCCGCGTTGGAGTCGTTCAACGCAGTTCGCAGCCGCACGACAAACGCACGCACAACGCGCTTCTCCCGCGACGGCCATCGCACCGCAGCCTATATTTCCGCGCCAATGACTTTGCTCCTCGATCCCACTGACTCCCGCCCGATTCACTTCGTCGGCATCGCCGGCGCCGGGATGAGTGCCCTGGCTGAGCTGTTCACCCTGCGCGGCGTTGCGGTGACGGGATGCGACACACATCCGGAGAACGCGCCCGACCTCGCGCTTCGTGGTATTGCTGTGACACAGGGTCACGACCCCACGCACGTGGAGCACGCACGCGCACTCGTCGTCACGAGTGCGATGCCGAAGAATCACCCGGAACTGGAACGCGCGCGTGTGCTCGGCCTTCCAGTGGTTCGTCGCGCGGAAGCACTCGCTGAAGCCACGCGCGGCGCAAAGCTCGTGGGCATCGCCGGCACGCACGGCAAGTCCACCACGACCGTTCTAACGACAGAAGCGCTCGTGGCGGCCGGCTACGATCCCACCGGATACGTTGGCGCTCGCGTCACCTCATGGAACGGCAACCTGCGCGCGGGGAGCCCGGAGTGGTTCGTCGTCGAAGCAGACGAATACGACCGCTCGTTTCTCGCGCTCTCGCCGACGGTCGCTGTCGTCACGAATCTCGAGGCTGATCACCTCGACGTGTACAAGGACATCGACGATATCCGGCGCACCTTCGCGCAATACGTGCGCGATGCGCGCTACGTCGTGCTGTGTGCCGATGACGAGGAGGCAAATCGTCTCCCGACACCGGCAAGCGCCGAGGTGATTCGCTACGGCATTTCGTCGCCGGACGCTCGGCTACGCGCGATCGACCTGCGCCGCGAACAGCTCGGCACGCGCTTTACAGTCGAGTATGACGGAAAGCGTTTGGGCGACGTCGTGCTTGCCGTGCCAGGCTTGCACAACGTTCGAAATGCGCTCGCGGCACTCGCCGTTGGTCTGGGCCTTGGCGCAACAATCGACGCCATGGCGCCCGGCATCGCGATGTTCAAAGGCGTCGAGCGCCGCTTCCAGTTCCTCGGCAGCGTTGGTGACGTGATGATCGTGGACGATTACGCGCACCATCCAACCGAGGTCCGCGCGTCGGTGGAAGCGGCGCGGGCGGCCGCTCCGGAACGGAGACTGGTCGTCGCGTTTCAACCGCATCTCTTTACTCGCACGCGTGACTTCGCGCAGGAGTTCGCTGCCGCACTCGCCGAGGTGGACGTTGTCTGCCTGCTCGATATCTATCCGGCGCGCGAGAAGCCGATGGCCGGCGTAACGAGCGCGCTCGTTGCCGACGCCATGGCGGCACTCGGACGCGCTCCTGCGTGGACCGGCGCCCGGAGTGAGATAGCGTCGGCATTCGCAACGATTGTGAAGCCCGGTGATCTCGTGGTCACCATGGGCGCCGGGGATATTACACGGTCCGGCCATGATCTGCTCGCCCAGCTTGGAGCGTCACAGCAGTGAGCGAACGCAACGCGAGCGACGCATCGGCTGCGGCGACGCCACGGCTTGCGCCATGGCACTTCGTCGTTGGTGCGGCGCTCCTCATCGCAATTCTTGCGTCACCGGTTTGGGGTCCGCGGGTTTTGCGTCAACTCGCATTCTTCCGTGTGCGGAACGTCGAAGTGATCGGTGCACGGTACACCCCAGTCGCCGATATTCTGGAACGACTGCATGTCGATACGATGCGAAGCGTGTGGGATCCGCTCGGCCCACTTGCCGCGCGAGTGCAGACGCACCCGCAGATCGAACGCGTGGGCGTGACACGTCGGCTCCCGGGCACGCTCGTGATCGACGTCACCGAACGCCGCCCCGTTGCGCTGGTGACGACGCCGGATGGGCTTCGCGCGGTTGACGAACGCGGACGCATGCTGCCTCTTGATCCCAGCCGCACCCCGGTCGATGCGCCGGTTGTTAGCGCGACACCGCGCGATACAGCAGTGTATCATTTGCTGGGTACAATGCAGCGTGAAACTCCTCGGCTGTATGCTCGGGTCAGCAGCATCGCCCGATCGGGACGCGATGAGATCGTGCTGCACTTCGCCAACTTGCCAGTGCGGGCAATGACGTCTGTCACGCTCGCGCGTCTGTCCGACATCGAACCCGTCGAGCGCGACCTTGCGCGTCGACAACTCCACGCCGCTGAGCTCGACCTCCGCTACCGCGACCAAGTGATCGCCAGATTGCCATGAACTCGGACCGCCTCATCGCTGGCTTGGACATAGGCTCAGCGAAGACGACTGCCATCATCGCGGAAGTGGTCGGCGACCTGCCGAAGCATCCGAGCATCAAGGTCCTCGGCGTGGGCCAGGCGCGGACGACCGGGATGCGCCGCGGCGTTGTCTCCGACATCGAAGAAACCACGCGCTCAATTCGGAAGGCACTTCAGGATGCCGAGCGGATGGCCGGCGCCAAAATCACCGAGGTGTATCTCGGCATCGCCGGCGAGCACGTTCGCGCCATGACGTCGAAGGGAATCGTCGCCGTGAGCAACGACGAGATCGCGAAATCAGACGTCGATCGCGCCAACGAAGTCGCTCGCGCACAGGCCATTCCGACGGACCGCGAGCTGCTGCATGCGATTCCGCAGGAATACACGGTTGACAAGGATACGGGCATCCGCGATCCAATCGGCATGAGTGGCACGAGGTTGGAGACGGAGATGTATCTCGTCACCATCGGATCATCGCCAGCGATCAACTTGCGCAAGAGTGTCGAGCGCGCCGGTTACAAGGTTCGCGAATTGGTGCTCGAGCCGCTGGCAAGCGCACTCGCTGTGTTGACCGAGGACGAGAAAGAGCTGGGCGTCGCCTTGGTGGAGATGGGTGCCGGCACCACGGATCTCGCCGTCTTCCACGAAGGCAAGATCCGCCACCTTGGCACCATCGCGTTCGGTGGCAACAATGTGACGTCGGACATTGTGCACGGGCTCGGTGTCACTCAGGCCGACGCCGAGCGTCTCAAGGAGCGTCACGGTTGCGCGTATGAGTCGCTCGTCGATCCAAGCGACATCATTCAGCTTCCGAGCACCGTTGCGCAGGGCGATCGGCAGATTCCGCGTGAGCTGTTGGCGCACATCATCCATCAGCGCATGGACGAGATTTTCGACCTGGTGCAACGTGACGTCGCTGGCGCCGGGTTCGCGGGCAAGCTCGCGGCCGGCGTCGTCCTGACGGGCGGCGCGGCATCGATGGAGGGCAGCGCGGAGCTTGCGAGTGATGTGTTCGGCACGGGCGTGCGCGTCGGCACGCCGTCAGAGCAGATCGGCGGCTTGAGTGATTCGGTGGATGCGCCTCAATTCGCGACAGTCGTTGGGCTCGCGCAATACGGTGCGCACCGAATGGCCCTTGGCGGTGCTTCCGCGTCGGCAAAACGGATCAAGCTTCCGGGTGGCGGAGGGATGGACAAGTTGGGAGAGCGGATCAAGTTCTGGCTGCAGGACTTCTTCTAATCATAAAACTGACGCAACAGTCATTTTTGTGGATAAAGTTCCGGCAAGTTCCTGTATTGTTTGCGTCGTTGAATCGTCCTCCTTGCGAGCACAAAAAGGGCTGGCTCGAATGGCCCCGGCAGTTATATTGCCCCATCGCTTCGGGCAATAGGTAACGCGAGATGCGTCACATGCCGGTGCGCCTTCCCGCAGGTCCACGAGACACTACGTAGCAAGGGAGTGTCGTACGCAATGATCTTCGAATTCGAAGAGAGCGCGGCGCAGAACGCTCGCATGAAGGTCGTCGGGGTCGGTGGTGGCGGTGGTAACGCCGTCAACCGAATGATCGACGAACGTCTCGAGGGCGTCGAGTTCATTTCGGTGAACACGGATGCTCAGGCACTACTGAATTCGAAATCGGATCTCAAGATCCAGATCGGTAAGAAGCTTACGCGAGGGCTTGGCGCTGGCGCGCGCCCCGAGGTGGGCAAGCAGGCGATCGAAGAGAGCCGCGACGAAATGGCGAAAGCCGTTGCTGGCGCAGATCTCGTCTTCATCACGTGCGGCATGGGCGGCGGCACCGGCACCGGTGCGGCACCGGAAATCTGCGCGCTCGCGCGCGAGCAGGGCGCACTGACCGTTGGCATCGTCACGCGGCCCTTCTTGTTCGAAGGGCGCAAGCGCATGCGTCAGGCGGACGCGGGCATTGCCGAAATGCGCAAGCATGTCGACACGATGATTGTCGTGCCGAACGAGCGGTTGCTCGCGGTGGTGGGCAAGGGCATTCCGTTCCAGGACGCGCTCAAGAAGGCTGACGAAGTGCTTCTGCACGCCACGCAGGGTATCTCGTCGCTCATCAGCGTCACGGGTCTCGTGAACGTTGACTTTGCCGACGTGCGCACTGTCATGCAAAGTGGTGGGTCGGCGCTCATGGGCACCGGTATTGGTCGGGGCGAAAACCGCGCAATGGAGGCGGCGCAGCAGGCCATCTCCAGCCCGCTGCTGGATAACATCAGCATCTCTGGGGCGATGGGCGTGCTCGTGAATATCACGGGAGGTGCCGATCTTACTCTGGGTGAAGT
>JBDTXZ010000336.1:0-4910 GCA_040005935.1 bacterium
CCTCGATGGCTACGTCGAGGACGCACGCTTCGTCCGCCTGCGCGAGCTCAGCGCGACCGTCACGCTGCCGCAAAGTGCGGCAGCGCGCTTCCTCCGTGCAGACCGCGCCAGCATCGCGTTCTCGGCGCGCAATCTTCACATTTGGACGCGCTACCATGGCACCGATCCGGAATCGAACTACAACACCACCGGTGACCAGCCGCAGGACCTCGTGACGCCGCCGCCACCGACGACCTTCCAGGTGCGCCTCAATGTCGGCTTCTAATACCCATCAGACCTCTCATTCGATGAAGCACTTCATTCGCGGCGGCCGCGCGCGGGTCGCTCTCGCGGCGCTCGTGGTCGGAGCCGTCGTCGCCGGATGCAGCGTGCAGGATACGCTGCTCGAGGCAACGGATCCTGACCTGATCAACCCCAATAATCTCAACTCGCCCGATGGTGCCGACGCGCTTCGCGTCGGCGCGTTGGGGCGCTTGCGCACGATTACCGCCGGCGGCGAAAGCATGTGGATGCTCGGCGGCCTGATGTCCGACGAATGGAAGTCGGGTGACACGTTTGCGGAGCGTGATGAGACCGACAAGCGCAATGTGCAGTACACGGCAGACAAGGTGACCACCAACGGCAACGTGACGACGGCGTATCGCCAGATTCACATTGCGCGGTCGGCGGCCAATCAGGCGATTTTCTACTTGCGCAAGTACAAGCCGCTTCCCGTGGTCAACGTCGCGGAGATGTTTTTTGTGAAGGGGTATGCGGAGCTGATTGCAGGAGAGAGCTTCTGCAACGGACAGCCCTTCGCGACATTCGATGGCGCCGATGCCGTTCCCGGCCCGCCCAAGACGGATGCAGAAGCGTACGCCATGGCAGCCGCGTCATTCGATTCAGTGCTGGCGGTTGCGACCGGAACGGATGCGACTTCGATCAAGGTCCAGAACGCGGCGAAGCTCGGTAAGGCGCGCGCGCTGATGAACATCGGCGGGCCGGCGAACTATGCGGCGGCCAAGGCGCTCGTTGCAGGCATTCCCACGTCGTACCGCTACGACGTCACGTTCGTGCAGATCTCCGGCGACAACCAGATTTGGGCGCTGGCCAACAGCGCGCGGCGCTGGGTCGTGGGCGATAGCGTGGATGCGACGGGCACGTTGAAGAACGCGCTTCCGTTCGTCTCGGCGAACGATCCGCGCGTACCCACGCTCAAGGGTGGCTCAGGCGGGATACCGGCGCTTTCCTTCGACGTGAAGACGCCGTTCGTGACGCAGGGCGCTTGGCTTTCGAAAGGTTCGCCAGCTGGACGCGAAGATCCGGCAGCAATCGTCGCCGGCATCGACGCGCGCCTGATCGAGGCTGAAGTCGCGCTCTCCCAGGGAGACGCTCCCGGTTGGCTCAGCGCGCTCAACGCGTTACGCGCAGCACCACCGGTCATTGCCGGCGCGCTCACGCCGTCTGGGCTGGCCCCGCTCGCCGATCCGGGTACGGCGGCCGGTCGTCTCTCGCTGCAGTTCCGCGAAAAGGCGTTCTGGACCTTCGGTCGCGGAGAGCGGCTTGGCGACATGCGTCGCCTCGTTCGGCAGTACCTCCGGCCGCAGGACACCGTCTTCCCAACGGGCCCATTCTTCAAGCTCGACAACTACGGCTCCGACGTGAACTTCCCGGTTCCGCAGGCCGAGCAGAACAACCCGAATTTCTCGGGGCTCGGTTGCACTGACCGTAACGCGTAGACCAGCACCGTCCGCGCGCCCCACGAGGGTGCGCGGATGGCACTCCTTCCTTAGACAGGCCATCTGTATATGAGACTGACACGAGTAAGGTCGGTGGCGAGCATGCTCGCGCGCGCTGCGCTCGTCCTCGTCGTGAGCGCCGGTATGGCGTCCGCGCAGGGAACGATTACAGGGCGCGTCACCGCCCATGGTTCGGGCGAGCCGCTCCAGGAGACGCGCGTCGTCCTCCTCGGAACGAGCCTCTTCACGACCGCAGCGGCCGACGGCCGCTATACGCTGCGCAACGCGCCAAATGGCGCTTCTGAAGTCCGCGTGCTTCGCGTGGGCTACGCCGAAGTGAAGAAGTCTGTTACCGTCGCTTCAGGGCAGACGGCGACACTCGACTTCGTTCTCACACCTGTGGTGGTGAAGCTCGCCGAAGTCGTCACGACGGCGACGGGTGAGACACGCAAGCTCGAGCTGGGTAACAGCATCTCACAGATCAGCACCGAGGAGTTGAACAAAAGCGCTCCGATCCGCTCGATCAGTGACTTGCTGACTGCCCGCGCGCCGGGCGTACAGGTGTTGCCGAACACGATGACGGGTGGCGGATCGCGCGTGCTCATTCGCGGTATCTCTTCGTTGTCGCTCAACAACGATCCGATTTACGTGATCGACGGTATTCGCATGTCAAGCGCGAACGGGTCGATGGGAATCGGCGTCGGCGGAACGACGTTGAGCCGAGTGAATGACATCAATCCGCAGGACATCGAGAACATCGAGATCGTGAAGGGTCCTTCGGCCGCAACGCTGTATGGGACCGACGCAGCGAACGGTGTGGTCGTAATCACGACGAAGCGTGGCCGCCCGGGCAAGACGCGCTACAACACGTTCGTCGAAAATGGCATCATCACGGATCACAACAACTATCCCACGGCATATACGCTGTTCGGACACACGCCCACCGGGACGGTCCGTCAGTGCTTTCTTCAGGAGATCTCCACGAACGCGTGCGCGGCGGATTCGCTGCTGAGTTACAACCTCTGGTCTGATAAAGACGCCACGCCCCTTGGCACCGGCCAGCGGCAGCAATACGGCCTGTCGGTCTCCGGCGGAGTAGAAGCGCTGTCCTACTTCGCGTCGGGCGACTACGAGAAGGAACTCGGCGTCTATACGATTCCCGCGTTTGATCTTCGCCGTCTCGATTCGACGAACGTCAACATCCGGCAAGAGTGGCTGCGGCCGAATGCGCTCGAGAAGCAGAACATGCGTCTCAACTTGACGTCAGCGGTGAATCCCAAGCTCGACATGCAATCGTCGATCGGATTCATTCACCTGAATCAGCGGCTCCCGCAGATCGACAACAACACGACCGGTCTCGGGTCGAGTGCCTTTGGCGGTCCGGGCTACAAGAACAACGGCAACGGCTCGCTCGGTTTCCCGAAGAACGGTTATCGCGCATTTACCCCTGGTGACATCTTCCAGGAGACGGTGAATCAGCAGATCAACCGGTTCGTTGGCAGCTTGAGCGCGAACTATCGTCCGTACTCGTGGATGGCAAACCGCGCGAACATCGGGCTCGATTACACGAATCGTACGGACACGGATCTTTGCCGTCGCGGCAACTGTTCGGACTTCGGCACGAGCCGTCTTGGTTTTGCGACCGACGCACGCGCGAATATCCGTAACTTCTCGACCGATTTTGCGAGCTCGGCGACCTTCAATCCGAAGCCGGCGATCAACTCGAAGACGACTGTCGGCGTGCAGTACGTGAATTTCCAGCAGGATCAGAACAACGCCAACTCGTCCACGCTGCCGCCGGGAACATCGACGGTGACGGCCGGCGCAGTGCCGGGCGCCTCTGAGGCTACGACGCTCCAGAAGACCCTCGGTCTCTTCGCAGAAGAAGCGTTGGCATTCCGCGATCGCCTGTTCCTTACCGGCGCCATCCGGACGGATCAGAACAGCGCGTTCGGCACGAAGTTCCAACAGGTGTACTATCCAAAGCTGAGCGCGTCATACGTGATCTCGGATGAAGATTTCTTCCCGAAGATTTCCGGGCTCAATCAGCTTCGCTTGCGCGCCACGTACGGCGCCGCCGGCACGCAGCCCGGTTCGAATGACGCGCTGCGCTTCTTCTCCGCGACGACCGTCAATGTGGACAAGGCCGACGTCCCTGGCGTGATCCTTCCGGCGACCACCGGCGTCGGCAACCTGGAGCTCAAGCCCGAACGCGCCACCGAATTCGAGGGTGGCTTCGATACAAAGTTGTTCGACAGCCGCGTCAACCTCGAGGTGACGTATTACAGCAAGCTGACAAAGGATGCGCTCATTTCCCGCCCGCTTCCCCCGTCGGCCGGCGTTGCCGCTTCACGCTTCGAGAACCTTGGCTCGGTGAAGAACGCCGGCCTTGAAGTGCTCGTGAACACCCAGCTCGTCAATCGGAGGCAGATCGCCTGGGACGTTACGTACTCCGCGTCATCGAATGCGAACAAGCTCGTCGACTTGGGCAAGGTGCCGTCCATCATCGGCAGCCCGCAGGCGGTGATGTCACAGAAGGCTGGTTACCCCATTAACGGCTACTGGCTGCGGCCGATCACGGGATACGCGGACGCAAACGGTGACGGTCTCATTTCGCTGAATGAGATCACGGTTGGCGACACGGCCGAGTTCCTCGGCGCGTCGGTTCCGAAGTATGAGATGACCCTATCGAACGGCTTCGACCTGTTCAATCGCGTCATCCGCATATCGGGTCTGTTCGACTATAAGGGCGGACTGAAGAACGATAACGACACCGAGCGGATCCGCTGCCAGAACCGCTTGAACTGCGTCGGAGAAGCCGATAAGACAGCATCGTTCCTGCAGCAGGCGCGCGTTGTCGCACTTCGCGATCACGTGTCGCGCACGCAGGCAGGTTACATCGAAGATGCGAACTTCATTCGCTTCCGCGAACTGTCGGTGACGTACTCAGCACCGCAGAGTTTCGCCTCGCGGGTTTTCCGTTCGGAGTCGGCGAGCCTCAGCTTTGCGGCGCGCAACCTCCATGTGTGGACCAAGTACACAGGAGTGGATCCCGAGTCGAGCTACGGCTCCGGATCGGCGCAGAATGATTTCCAGACTGCTTCGCCGCCGACGTACTTCACGCTGCGACTCAACTTCGGCTTCTAGGATGCCTCCGATGAATGGATTCTTTACGAGTGGACGGCGCCGCAC
>JBDTXZ010000337.1:0-4904 GCA_040005935.1 bacterium
GCGCTTCAAGAGTGGCAACGTGGACACGAAATTCCTCGATCTGGAACCGGACCTGATGAAGGAGCCGGGATAGGGTGCGGATCGATGTGTCGTTCGGCGTTCAGCAACTCATGCCGCAGGATGTCCAAGGGCGAGTGGTCGCCGTCATCGACGTGCTTCGCGCGTCGACGACCGTTGCCGTGGCCCTGAGCAATGGCGCGCGCGCCATCATTCCGATGGAGAGTTCGGACGACGTGGTGACGAGGTCGAAGCAGTTCGAGCGCGGTGCGGTGCGTCTCGCCGGAGAGCGCCGCATGCTCAAGATGGATGGATTCGACCTCGGCAATTCGCCGCTCGAGCACACGCGCGAAGCGGTGGAAGGCAAGACAGTGTTGCTCTCCACGACGAACGGGACAAAGGCGCTTCTCGCGGTGCAGGGCGCGCGTGACGTGGTTGTGGCATCGTACGTCAACCTGTCGGCAGTGACGTCGATGCTGCGCACTGCGCTGCGCGGCGGCGCGGATCTCACATTCGTTTGCGCGGGACAGGACCGGCAGTTCGCGCTGGAAGACGCCGCGTGCGCGGGACGTTATGTTCACGCCGTCGCGAAGCGCCTGTCCGGTTTGGACATGAACGACGCGGCGTTTTCGTCGGCGTTGATCGACACGAAGTTTGGCGACAACCTCATGCGGCTTTTTAGCACCGCGGCGCACGGCCGGGCCCTGGCCGCCGCAGGATTCGGGGAGGACCTCACCGCCTGTGCGGCGGTGGATTCCTACCCGGTCATTCCGATCTACCAAGACCGCCAGATCACAATGCTGGGGCCCGATCGCGAGCGGTAACCTCCGTGGGTAGTTCAGGGCTTCGGCGCGAAATCAGCGGCATCGCACTTCTGCTGTTCTCGGTGTTCCTCGCTGGCGCGCTCGCGGCGCTGGGGCTCGCCGAGTTGCGTACAGGCATCGATGTGCGTAGCAACGTCGGATGGCTGGGATATTGGCTTGCGCGCCCACTCGTTGCTTTCATCGGATGGCCCGCGGCCGCGTTGACGCCGCTCATTCCAGCCGTTCACGCGCTACGGCTCTTCGGACGCCTTGAGTCCGATACCGATCGCTTGTGGATGATTTTTTTCGCCGGCGTGGTAGCGCTTCTTCCGATTGCTGTTGCCCTTGCGGTCGGAGCCTCGCTTGCTGACGCGACTTCGGGCGCGTCTGGGCTCTGGGGTGCATTTGTCGCGTTCTACTGGCGGCAATTCCTTGGCGGCTTTGGCGCGTGGGTCGTTGTCGCGCTCGCAGCGAGTGCGCTTACGGCGGCAACGCTGCGCTGGAATCCGATTCGTATGCTCGTTGGCCGGAAGACGATGCCTTCAGCGCCCGTGCCATCGCTTGCGCTGGACGAGGCCTACACGCCACCGAAGCGGAGAAAAAAGAAGGGGGACAAGGAACCGCTTGCCCTCGCGCTCGAAGGCTCTCCAGACGAATTCGCGGCGATCGGTTCAGACCCGTTGGAAACGGCGATCCGCGCTCCCGCGTCTGCCGAGGCCGACGCGAAGGAAGAGGCGGCCATAGAGGAGGCGTCTAAGCGTCGAGGTAAGAAGAAGAGGAGTGATGACCCACCCGCATCAGGACGCGATGAGCGCATCGCCGCCGCCATAGACGCAACCGAGAAGCCGGAGCCGAGCGCGGATGAGCTACCACCCTCCGACCTGCTGACGCCAGCGCCAGCGCGAAACCACGAGCTCGGACGTCGCGAGTTGGATGCAATGGGTGTGAAGCTCATGGACGCACTTCGCACCTTCAAGGTGGACGGTGAGCTCGTCGGCCGCACGACTGGGCCGGTCGTGACGCAATTCGAGATTGAACCGGCACCAGGCGTAAAGGTGCGGCAAATCGCAAACCTCTCGAACGACCTCGCGCTCGCGATGCGCGCCGCGTCGATCCGCATTGTCGCTCCGATTCCCGGACGTGGCGCCGTTGGTGTGGAAGTGCCGAACCCAACGCCAGAGATGGTCGCGTTTCGTGAGCTGATCGAGCACGCCGACTTCCGCGGCGCTCGCGCCGCATTGCCGATCGTGCTTGGCAAGGATCTGGAGGGAAAACCTGTCATCGCCGATCTGGCGAAGATGCCGCATCTACTCATCGCGGGTGCTACGGGGTCGGGAAAGTCGGTGTGCGTGAACACCATCATCACGAGTCTCGTGTATCGGCACACACCGAAGACGCTGCGCTTCCTGATGGTGGATCCGAAGATGGTCGAGTTGTCCGTCTACAACACGTTGCCGCATCTGCGGCACAAGGTGATCACGGACAATCGTGACGCCGCCGCGGTGCTCAAGTGGGCCGTCATGGAAATGCAGGAGCGCTACGAGCTGCTCGCGGCGAATGGCTGCCGGAACCTCCAGGACTTCAATCGCCGAGTGCTGGATGAAAGCCCGCTGAAAACGCCGCGTCGCAAGGACGTCGCCTTCGAGGACTCCGTTTATCGCGGCGCAGTGCTGCCGTACATCGTCGTGGTGATCGACGAGATGGCAGATCTCATGATGACGGTGCAGGGCGAGGTCGAGACGCCAATTGCGATGCTTGCACAGAAAGCACGAGCAATTGGAATCCATCTCATCCTCGCGACGCAGCGTCCGTCGGTCAACGTGATTACGGGTCTCATCAAGGCCAACTTTCCGAGTCGCATTGCGTTCCGTGTCGCTGGTCAAGTCGACAGCCGCACCATCATCGACGGCGCGGGCGCGGAAATGCTACTCGGCAACGGCGACATGCTGTTCATTCCGCCGGGTAAGAGCGAGGCGAGCCGCTTGCAGGGCGCGTATTTGTCGAGCGAGGAGACGGAGCGGCTCATGCAGTGGTACGAGGCGCAGCGCGACCGGCGTCGTGCTGCGCTCGCGGAAGCGGGCCTGGTGTACGAGGCCGAGATGACGCCGGACGAGCCAGACATCCTGGAGACAGTTCGCACGCGTGAGGCCGAGGCGCGTGCGGCGCTCGAAGGCGGAGCGGAAGAATCGGGTGCATCAGAAGGAGCTCGTGATCCGCTGTTTCGTGAGGCGGCGGAACTGTGCATCCAGAACCAGAGCGGCTCTACATCACTGCTGCAACGCCGACTCGGTATTGGTTACGGGCGTGCGGCTCGCGTCATCGACCAGCTTGCCGACGCGGGTGTGCTCGACCCAAAGAGTGGGCCCAAGGGTCGCGAAGTGCGCGTTGGTCTTGAAGACCTGGACAGGATTTGCGGAGTGCGTGAGTGATCGGTATCCGGCGGCGGGCCCACCGTCGAGTGCTCATACCAATGGCGCTGTTGCTGTCTTCAGCACGACTCGAAGCGCAAGTCACGTCTCCCACCCAACCTCTGCCTGTGCTCGTGTTGGACAGCCAGCCGCCATTCGAACGGCCCAATGGTGCGCTGCTACGGCCAGGCACGCTCGTCTACACGCTGGCGCTCACCAAACCCAATGGCGAAACCGCCCCACTCGGCACGCGCACCGTCGTCGTGTCCGAATCAAATCTCGGCGGAAACCCCGGGTGGCTGATTGCGGAGGAGCGCACGGGTACCGTGGTACGAAGCATGGACTCCGTTTACGTCACTCGTTCCGATCTTCGGCCGGCGCGTTGGAACGGTGCGATTGGACGCGCGCAGATTGGTGCGTCGTTTACCACAGACTCCGTATTTGGTGCGGCGCAGAGCTATCAAGGGCGCGCATCGTTTTCGGCGGCGGTGCCCGCGAATGTGCTTCTCAGCGCAGGGATGACGGAGCGCGTGCTCGAACTGTTGCCCATACGCGACGGGTATCGCGCCGCAGCATCGCTCCTTCTCATCGATGGTGCTGCCCCTCGCATCATTCCCGCCGAGATTGCGGTGAACGGATCGGAAGCTGTGTCGATTGGCGGCCGGTCCGTCGACGCGTGGCGCGTAACACTGCGATGGGGCGTGAAGGAGGAACGGCTGTGGATCTCGCGAGACGAGATGCGCGTTGTGAAAACCGAGCAGGTGGTGCCCGAAGGCGTCTTCGTCGCCACGCTGAAGTAGCGCGCGATCGGAGCGTGCGCCGTCCGCTTTCCGAGCCGAAACACCTTCGCGCGTTCGCGACAAATCCGTGCCGCAATGGAGTGATTCATCGGTGCCCTGTAATGGTGATGGTCGCCGGGAGCGCGCGTGTATCCTCACTTCATGTCAGCGGCCAGGCAGGCATTGGGAGAGTTCGGAGAGCGAGTTGCGGAGCGGTGGCTTCGCATGCGGGGGTGGCGTGTGGTTCAGCGCCGCTTTCGAACGGGCCACCGCGACATCGATCTCGTGGTCGAGCACGAAGGGCTCGTGGCGTTCGTCGAGGTCAAGGCTCGGCAAGGCGACACTTTTGGCGATCCGGTTGCGGCAGTCAACTGGAAGAAGCAGAAGGAGTTAGGTCGCTCAGCCAGAGTTTGGATCGCGAGACATGGGCGCCAGGAAGATGCGTATCGATTCGATGTGGTGGGGGTTTTGGTGGATGGTGATCGTGTCAGGGTCCGCCATGTCGAAAACGCTTTTTCGCTGAACCTTTCGGCTTGATTTCGGGTGTCGATCTTCGTATTCTATTCGGGTATCGGTTGAGCTGCTTTTCCGGTACGCTTATGCCCGCGTGGGCCAAAGGAATCCACGACAGACGAGAGGCTTTGCAACGAAATGGCCGTGTCCACGATTGCGGAAGACAAGAAGAAGGCGCTCAACCTCGCTATCGCTCAAATCGAGAAGAGCTGCGGTAAGGGTTCGATCATGCGGATGGACGCGAAGGAAAAGGTTCGCATCGAAGCGGTACCAACCGGTGCCATCAATCTCGACGCGGCTATTGGCGTGGGTGGCATTCCGCGTGGCCGAGTTACGGAGATTTACGGTCCGGAGTCGAGCGGGAAGACGACGTTGTGTCTTCACGTCGTGGCGAATGCGCAGCG
>JBDTXZ010000338.1:0-4902 GCA_040005935.1 bacterium
CAGGAACGGAGCAGGCGTCTAAGACGCGCTAGACTCTCGTTGCGCACGCGTGAGTAACACGATCTGTCCGGCGTGATACAAGTCGTGTTGCGTCAGCCCGATGAACTGCGTAAACGCAGGATACGGCGGGTCAGTCACGAGCGGCGCAAAGAGGCGTTCGCGCGGAAAGTCGCGAACCGCTGCTCGCAGGCGCGCATTGAGCGCGAACAGCGACTCGACATCTCGGCGCCAATACGTCTCCGTAGGCGCAGGGACCGTTGGCCAATCCTCATGCGGCAAGAACGGTGACGCATCACCATCGAGACGCCGAAGCACGAGCCGATAGCTGCCGCATAAGTGGAGAACGAGTTCCCAGACGCTATGCGCGCCGAGAATCGGATGCAGCGCCGCGTCTGCAGCGGATATTCCGTCGAGCGCATCGCGTACGGAGGGACCATGCCATGCAACGCCCTCCATGCTGCGACGCAATTGATCGTCTAACGCGTCAATGATGTCTGCCGTCACGTCGTTCATCTCGTTCATCGATTGTGGCCCGCCGCTGATGCAGCACGTTGTGCGCGGACCCACGGCCGACGCACCGTGTACGTCGGAACCGCAGTGATGCCCGCGCGAGCCACACTCAACAACTTCCTGCGAACGAGGAGCCCGAGCGCCGCTTGCACCGCGCGCTTCGACACGCCGGTTCCCAGCGTGATGTCCTGAAGACTCGCTTGTATCTGCACCTGATCGCTGCCGATCGTGTGTCGCCACAGATACAAATACACAAGAAATGCCGACGGCTGACGGTCATGGCCGACCAGGTCTGGGAGCAATGTGTCCAGCACATACGAATCGATGACCACCGATGTCACGCCGACGCTCCCTATGGTAATGAATGCCATAGTAGCCGCTGCGCGCCTTGCGACACAAGACTCAGCTAGCGGTATTGAGCACGTCACTCGATGACATCCCCCTTAGCCGGAGCCGATCATGATTCGTGCGGTAAAGTTTGTGTCGATCCCCGTTCGTGACCAGGACGCCGCGTTGGCGTTTTACACGGAACGCCTGGGATTCCGCGTGCTCACCGACCAACCATTCGACGACAAGCAGCGCTGGATCGAGCTTGGAATTGGTCGCAGTGAAACCAAGGTGGTCCTGTTCACACCAGATGCGCACAAGGCAATGATCGGGACGCACTCCAACGTGACCTTCATTGCTGACGACGTAGAGACTACGTATGCGGAGCTCGTCGAACGCGGTGTCGAGTTCGATCAGCCGCCGGAGAAGGCCGATTGGGGAACGGCAGCGATCTTCCGCGACCCCGATGGAAATCGCTTCGTGCTCTCGTCCAAATGAGAGCAAAGCTCACGGATAGAGCAGATACGCCTTGCGCTCCTCACTGAATGCAACAGCCTCCCGATCCCATTCATCCAACAGGGCGGGAAGCCGGCCAGCCTCAATGGCAAGCCTCACCTTGTCCGATCCCGTCAAGCGATCGATCGTGCCCGTCCACGCGAAGTCGCGCGGATGCCGGCGGCGAATCTCATCAATGAGGACGAGCGAGGTGCGAACCGGACGATAGGCCAACCGATCGGTGATGACGAAACGGATTGCCGGAATCGTCAGGCCTTTGTGTTTTGCCGCCGTTGATAACACCGGCATTGTGATCGCTTCGAAGCTGATGCCCGGGAGTCGCTTGTCATTCATTGCCTGTGCGACCACCGGCGCATCGAGCCACGGCGCACCAATCTGCTCGAATGGTCGATCGGTCCCTCGGCCCTCCGTCAGCGTGGTGCCCTCGAAGTACACCGTACCCGGATAGCTCGAGAGCGCAGCGAGCGAACGGAGATTGGGAGACGGATTCACCCATGGGAGTCCGGACTGGTCGAACCATTCCGAACGACGCCAGTTCGTGACGCGCGCGACGATGAGATTCGCACCGATACCGTACTTCTGGTTGAAGAGCGTCGCGAGCTCGCCCACCGTCATGCCGTGGCGCGCGGGAATCGGATACATGCCGACGAACGACTTGTACTTCGGCTCGAGCAACGCGCCTTCAACGATCACTCCGCCAATAGGATTCGGGCGGTCGAGCACGACGAACGGAATTCCCTTCGCCTTGGCGGCCTGCATCGCGAGCGCCATCGTCGAGACGTACGTCCACGTACGGCCCCCCACTTCCTGTAGGTCGTACACCAATACGTCCACGTCCTTCAGCATCTCGGCCGATGGGCCGCGATCCTCCGCGAGATAGAGCGAGTACACCGGGACGTGCGTCTTGGGATCCACCTCGTCGACGATTGTCTCGCCGGCCATCACCGTGCCTCGAATGCCGTGCTCCGGAGCCAGCAACGCAACGAGCTTCAGGTCAGGGTGCTGCGAGATGAGATCGATATCGGAGTTACGCGCGCGATCGACTCCAGTGTTGTTGGTGATAAGACCAACGCGCTTGCCGCGGAGTGGCTGAGGGACGTTCGCGAGGAATGTCTCTATACCCGGTACGACCGACGTACCGGCCGTCGTGGGTGACGGAGCGGGCGATACGGTTCGCGCGCACCCGACGACGAACAGCAGAACAGCGACAACGGCTCGCATTGGGTCTCGTGAGAGAGTGGGAGTCAAAACTGTGCGACTCGCTGCGATACAACCGCATCGATGGCTCACGATTGATCTCCACACACGCTATCCGTCAAGGTGTCAAGACTTTAACCGTAGACAACACCTGCCTTTGCGTCCTGCGTGCCGAAGCTTGTGGCGGCCGGATTCTGCTGCCAGCTCGAAGCAGCGCTCGTACCGATTTTCGATATCTTACTTGACGGCAATCGATGAATTGATTATCGATAATCGAGTAATCATCGCGCTGTACCCTCGAACGTCCGAGAATCGCATGTCTGGTACATACCCCGCCACACTCCTTGCCACACGCAGGGTTCTGCGGCTGCTCATCGGCCTGAACTTCCTGTTGGCTTTTCTCATCGGGGTCCTTCTGGTCTCCAGTATTGTCGCCCAAGAATTCGTGATGAAAGCGCTCGGCGTCCCGCCCGGCACGAGCACTGGTGGGACGATTTTCGGGATGCGGCTCATCATGGTGATCGGGATTGTCTCGGCGCCGCTGACGAACATCGTGCTCACGCGACTCCTCGCCATCGTCGACACCGTGAAGGCGGGCGATGCATTCATGGCCGAGAATGCCGTGCGGCTGAGGAAAATTGCGTGCGCTGCGCTGGTGTTGGAGGTCATGCATCTCGTGGTCGGCGCGGTGGCCGCGGGGGCCGTTCCGGGCGGCAAGCGCATCGGCATCAGTTGGAGTTTCTCGTTTACGCCGTGGCTCGCGGTGCTGCTGTTGTTCGTGCTGGCGCGTGTGTTCGAGCAGGGCGCGCGCATGCGCGAGGATCTCGCGGGGACGATCTGACGATGCCAATCATCGTCAAGCTGGATGACGTCCTGTACGCTCGGCGTATGACGTTGACGGAGCTGTCCGAGCGTGTGGATATCACGCTGACCAACCTGTCGGTCCTGAAGACAGGGAAGGCGAGAGCGATACGCTTTTCAACTTTAGAGGCGATCTGCAAGGCGCTCGAGTGCCAGCCTGGTGACTTGCTCGAGTTCACGGCGGCATCTGACGAACCTGGAGTGTCAGATGAATGAGCTATCAACACTGCGGCTCTATATGATAAGAGCAACGTATCTGATCATCTTCATGGGCCTCGTAATTCAGATTGGGCCATTGCTCGTCAATCCGCCAAAGGACTTGCCGCTGATGAAGGGCGTGGTGCGAAGTGTTCTAACCGCGGTATCACTGCTCGTAACGGCGCCGAGTGATCGCTTGGCGCGTGCTCGCTGAGGCACCACTTGCGCATGCACTCGAGGGCTCCGCGCCAACCGTTCCAACCGCTGAGGTGTCTTCCTGATGGTGGCGTGGGTTGGTCCTGACCTGCATCGCCGTCCGGCGCCACTAATTTGCGGATGCCCAGTCGTTGGCCGAAAGCAAACGCGAACCCGCCCAGAGATCGATCGATGCGACACTCCTCACGCGCGACAACAATCGCCATCTCCAGTGCCGTGGCACTGCTCGCCGTAATAGGCACGCCGCGGCGCGTGTCAGCGCAATCCGTCGATCGACTGACTGCGCATCGCGCAAAGTTGGAGTCCGTGGAGTACCAGGGCAAACGAGCGGTCAAGATCACCGAGGAGGGTGGCGTCCCAAACGGTGAGGCCTATGCGACTGTGACGGGAACTGCGTTTCACAATGGCGAGATACAGGTCGACTTGGCCGGCCGGCCCGCGACGGGCGCGGCTGGGGGCGCGCGCGGCTTTATCGGAATCGCTTTCCGTCTTCAGGATGGGAAGTTCGAGTACATCTATCTCCGTCCGACGAATGGGCGCGCGGATGATCAGGTCCGGCGGAATCATGCGACGCAGTACAGTTCGCATCCGAGCTTTGACTTTGCGACCTCGCGTAAGGAGTCGCCGGAAAAATACGAAAGCTATGTGGATCTCGAGCCCGGCGTGTGGACGCGCTATCGCATTGTCGTCGACGGGACGACAGCTCGATTGTACGTCCACGGCGCGAGCCAGCCGTGCCTGATTGTGAACGACCTCAAGCTCGGTGATTCCAGTGGTGGCGTCGCCCTGTGGATCGGCCCTGGCACCGAAGGTTACTTTACGAACCTCGAAATCAGGTCAGTGCCATGACGATAGTCGCGTCTAACAAGCGTTGTGTGGTTTGCCCGGCGGAGCACCGACCAATTCGGGTATTACGACGAGAAGCAGCGCGCAAGTCGGTGTCGTTTTATGCGCTGATGCGGCGGGGCCTGGTGCTGTTGGGCGTGGCGGTCGTGCTTATCGAACGGTTGACGTCGAGACGGCGTAGCGTGGCCTTGCACGCAACTATCGCTGTCGCTGTCAAAGCGAATTGAATTC
>JBDTXZ010000339.1:0-4902 GCA_040005935.1 bacterium
CGCACGCGCCCTGTACGCGCAGGCACTGCCTGGCATCGCCCTCCTCTCCCCGGATGCGCGCCGGTGCGCGACGGCGTGCGCGATGGGATATGCAGCCATCCTTGGCGCCATCGAGGCGAACGACTTCGACACGTTCCGCGTGCGCGCACGCGTTGGTGCGGGCGCACGAGCATCGGTGCTCTGGAACGCGTGGCGAGCCCCGGTCCGCGGCGGCTGCGCGAACGACGCACCCTGCGTCACGATAGCGGACAACGGACTCTCCACCATTGCGCGATGAACGTATCGACTCGTCCTGCTCGGGACGCGCAAATTGCCTGGGCCGCACTGGCGGCACACGCAACGTTGTTGATCGCGTCCGGCGTCGCGTTTGCAACCTTCCTCGCGCCGCCACTGCCAACGTGGATTGCGACGCCGGCAAACCAGCGGATTGCGTCCATCATGTTCAGGTTTGGCGGCCAAACGACGGTCGTCCTCGGTGCAATTGCCGCGACACTGCACGCGGCGAACCGTCTTGGATGGAGGCGGGCGGCCGCGCTTTTCGGTGCGGCCTTCACCCTCTCGCTCAGCGCAGAGCTCATCGGGACGACGACCGGCTATCCCTTTGGCCCGTATTCCTACACGACGCAGCTCGGGTATCTCGTTGGCGGTCGAGTCCCGTTCAATATTCCAACGTCGTGGTTCTTCATGCTGTACGCGTCGCTCGCCATCTGCGCGCGATTGCTCCCCGCCGACGATAGCGGGCGAGCGAAGTGGCGCTGGTCATTCGTTGCGGCGGCGGTGTTGACCGCGTGGGACATCTCCATGGACCCCGCAATGGTTGCGACGACACATTGGCTGTGGCAACTACCGTCACTTAGCGAGCAGTCAATCCTCCAGCGGATATTCCTGTCCAACGCATTTTACGGGATGCCGCTGACGAACTGGCTCGGTTGGCTGCTGACGGGCTGCATCATCGCACGCGTGATGTTGGCGATCGTACCGCCGAGCAGCTGGGCTTCACATGTTGCGGCGTCGTCGTTGCCGATCATCCTCTATGCCGTGAACGGGATGTTCCCCATTCTCATCTGCGTTGGACGCGGCTTGTGGGGCGCAGTCCTGTTCGGCTCGATAGCCATGTTGCTCCCGCTGTCGCTTGCCGTTCGCGCGTCGAGCCGAGGAGCGTCGCCCGTTTCGCGTCGTGCGCGCATGGCCGCGACGTGAGTTTCCCGCATCGGATTGCGGCCAGGCCCGATCGCGCATTCCAATAACGTGAACGACGAGCAGAGGAAGCCGTGAAGATCGTCGTCATCGGCAGCGGCTTCGGCGGACTGGCTGCGGCGATCCGGCTCGTCCAGCAAGGGCACGATGTCGTCATGCTGGAGCAGCGCGACAAGCCGGGGGGTCGCGCGTACGTCTATGAGCAGGAAGGATTCACCTTCGATGGCGGCCCGACGATCATCACAGCGCCGTGGCTGATTCGCGATTTGTTCGAGCGGAGCGGAAAGCGCCTCGAGCACTACGTCACGGTCAGGGCGATCGATCCGTTCTACAATATTCGGTTCGAGGATGGGACGGTGTTTCGCTACACCGGTGACCGTGCGCAAGTGATCGCGGAAATCCAGCGGATCGCGCCGAGTGACGTGCCGGGCTACCTGCGTTTTGCCGAGGCGACGGAGGCCATCTTCGCGGCAGGAATGGCGCTGATCGACACACCGTTCGAACACATCATGGATATGCTGCGTGTGGTTCCGGAGCTCGTGCGGCTTCGGGCTGACCGCTCGGTCGCGACGTTCGTTAATTCGTACATCCGCGACCCGAGACTTCGCCAGGTGTTCAGCTTCCATCCGCTGCTCGTTGGCGGCAATCCATTTCAGAGCTCTTCGATTTATGCGCTGATTCACACGCTCGAGCAGCGTTGGGGGGTGTGGTTCGCGATGGGTGGCACGGGTGCCGTCGTGCGCGCCTTGGTGCAATTGTTCGAGGATCTCGGTGGGTCGTTGCGCCTCTCGTGCGCAGTGACTGACATCATCATCGACCCTGCATCGCGCCGTGCCACCGGCGTGCAGCTGGCGAGCGGAGAGATCATTCCGGCTGACGCTGTGGTGAGCAACGGCGACGTTGCGCAGACCTACAGACAGTTGGTTCCGGAGGCCGTGCGTCGCAAGAACACAGACCGCCGTTTCGAGCGCATGCGCTACTCCATGTCATTGTTCGTGATCTACTTCGGGACGAACCGTCGCTACGACAATTTGGCGCATCATGAGATCCTCATGGGACCGAGATACGAAGGGCTCCTTGAGGACATCTTCACGAAGAAATCACTCTCGAGTGACTTTTCGCTGTACCTCCATCGTCCCACGGCGACCGATCCGTCGCTCGCACCGCCTGGGTGCGACAGCTTCTACGTGCTCTCGCCTGTGCCGCACCTTGGAGGAGCCACGGACTGGAGCACAGCCGCGGGCCCGTACCGCGACGCGATCATCTCGTATCTCGAGAGCCGGTATATGCCCGATCTTTCGAAACACATCGTGACGGAGCGCGTGATCGACCCGCGTCATTTCCGCGAGACGCTTGGCAGTTATCTCGGCAGCGCCTTTTCTGTGGAACCGATTCTCACGCAATCGGCTTGGTTCCGGCCACACAACAGGAGCGAAGACATCGCGAATTTGTACTTCGCCGGCGCGGGGACGCATCCAGGTGCAGGACTTCCTGGCGTTATTTCGTCGGGCAAGATTGTCGCGGACCTCATCGGGGACGCGCAGTAGTAGCGCCATCCGCTTCCCATTAGCTTTCTCGAATGGACATTCAGATTACAACCAAGAAGAGCGAAGGCGTCGAACGCCTGCTCGAAGTCTCTGTCCCGCTTGCCACGGTCCGCGCGGAAGAGGAGAAACAGGCGCGCCGGTACGCCAGCTCGGTTCGCCTGCCCGGGTTCCGCCCGGGAAAGGCGCCCGCCGCTATGGTGAAGAAGCGTTTCAAGGACGCCATTCGGCAGCAAGTGCTGGAGACGCTCGTCCAGGAGGCGTTCAAGGAAGTCATGGAGCGCGAGAAGCTCGACGTCGCCGCGCAGCCTCACGTGCATGACGTGAAGTTCGACGAGGGCCAGCCACTGACGTTCGAGCTGCATCTCGAAATCCGGCCTACGATCGAACTCAAGCGCACCGAAGGCTTTCAGGTCACGCGTGCGGCCACGGTCGTGAGTGACGATACGGTCGCGGAACAGATCGAGAAGCTGCGCGATGATAAGGCGAGCTGGACTCCCGTCGAGGAGCAGCCGCGCGAAGGCGACATGGTGAAAGTCCTGCTCTCGACACCGGAAGGCGCCAGTGACGAGCTTCCCGAGGGCCGCCCGTATGATCTCGTTCTCGGCGGTGGTCAGGCCATCGCCGGCGTCGAAGAACTGGTGATGGAACTGAAGCCCGGCGAGACGAAGGAGCGCAGCGTAAAGTGGCCGGATGACTTCCCGGATGAGTCGCAGCGCGGCGTTGCGAAGCACGTGCGCGTCACGCTCCAGGAAGTGAAGCGCAAGTCAGCGCCGGCACTGGATGACGATTTTGCGCGCGCGGCCGGCGACTTTGATTCACTCGCCGCACTGCGGACGGCGGTTCGTTCCGACCTTGAAGAGCACGCGACGCGCGACGCGGACGCACTCGTGCGCCAGACGTTGCTCGACAACGTTGCCGAGGCAAATCCATTCGACGTGCCGCCGAGTTGGATTACGCGGATGATCGACGCGTACATGCAGGCGTATCAGATCCCCGAGGAACAACGGCAGACATTCAGCGCCGAGTTCGCGTCCGTTGCGGAAAAGCAGGTTCGCCGCGACATGCTGATCGACGCGATTGCAGCACAAGAAAAGCTCGCGGCGACCGAAAAGGACGTGGATGAGCGCGTCGCGAAAGTCGCCGAACAACGAAAGACGGACCCGGGTCAAGTGTATGCGTCGCTCCAGAAGGCGGGACGCCTGCCCGAGATCGAGCGCAGCATTACGGAAGAGAAGGTGTTCGAGTGGTTGACCGCACGGAACAACGTCTCAAACGGTGCCGAACAGTGAGTAACCCCATGGCCACGATTTATCCGCCCTATGTCATCGAGCGCTCCAGCCGGGGCGAGCGCACGTATGACATCTTCTCGCGACTCCTGATGGATCGCATCGTCTTTCTCGGCACGCCGATTAACGACGACGTCGCGAACATCATCATCGCACAGCTCCTCTTTCTCGAAGCGGACAACCCGGACCGCGACATCTTCGTGTACATCAATTCGCCGGGCGGCAGCGTGTCGGCTGGCCTCGCGATCTACGACACCATGCAGTACCTCAAGGCGCCGGTGAATACGATCTGCATGGGTCTCGCTGCGTCCATGGGTTCATTCCTGCTCGCCGCCGGAAGGAAGGGAAAGCGCAGTGCGCTGCCCCATTCGCGGATCATGATTCATCAGCCGTCTGGCGGCACCCAAGGCACCGCGGCTGATATCGAGATCCAGGCGAAAGAAATCCTCTTCCTGCGTCACCAGCTGAACACGATCTACAGCAAACACACGGGACGACCGATCGAGCAAATCGAGCGCGACATGATTCGGGATTTCTTCATGTCGGCTGAAGAAGCGAAGAGTTACGGATTGATCGACAATGTGATTTCGAATCGCGGCGACCTGGTGGATCCGCAGGTGATTGCGGCCCAGGCGGCCGGGGTAAAATAAGGCTCGACAGCTGACGGCGCGCCGTTGGCCCTCGAGCGAGCGCCAGCGAGCGTGCCGTCTATCGCACTACAGTCGTCTATTGCTTGACCGGGCCGAACGCCAGAGTTAACTCTCGGTCATCGTCACTCGCCTCGGCAACATCCAGGCGTGCGCCTCTTGCAGAGTCTCCGCCATGTCGCACGACAAACACCTCCGCTGCTCGTTCTGCGGCAAGTCCAAGGA
>JBDTXZ010000340.1:0-4901 GCA_040005935.1 bacterium
GCGACCTCGAGGAAGCGTTCTTCGGACTCGCTGCCGCTGGCGATCCCACGCCACAGTTCACGGGTTACGAGCGAATCGACGCACGCATTGCGCGTCGAGCCGCGTTGATGGGCCACGGGACGCGCGAACAGCGCCTCGCCAACTTCAAGGCTGGCTACGACAAGGGACCCAGGGCCTGTCTCGTAGCATTTGAGTAGCAGTCGACCAGAGTAGATGCGAGCAGGAAAGGTGCGACCGGCAGATTGTCCGGCGCGCCTTTCTAGTTGCCGCGCGCGATGCAGCCGACATACGTTGCGCGCCATGCTGCACGATGTAACACCGTCGCCCAACACGCGCTTCCGACCATCCTTCTGGCAGCTTCAGCTGAGTGGCTGGTCGGGCTATTACGTCGCGATGGCGTTTTCGCGTATCGGACGGTTTCCCATCCAGTACATGCTTACCGAGAAGCTGCTGCTCTCGGTGCCTGGGCCGGGAGTTTGGGGTTTCTCTATCTCGGGTTGAAACATTACGTCGCGCTCGAAGCCTCGCGGGAGCGAGCGTTGCGCGCGGAGACGATGGTGTCGCAGGTAACGCTGCGCGCATTGCAGTCGCAGCTCAATCCACACCTGTTCTTCAATACGCTCAATCCTGTCATCCCGCATGAGCGTAGCGAGTGACGGGATCTACCATCGCAGCGCGGTGAGCCGGCAACGCGCGACGTATCGAGGATCCCGACACGAGCGGTCGCTCGTGCGGGATGACAATGTGAACAACTGGTTCGTCGCTTCCCGGCACCAGTTCGTCGATTGAGCGCTCATCGAGACCCGACGCGTTCCAACGTTCTGTCATCCGCACAAGCAACAGCCCCCGCTCTGCAAACCCGTCGAGATGCACAATGAAGAAATACTGGGCCTTTATCCTGCTCGCGATCGTGCTGTTCGGCTTCACGCCAAATGCGTTCGCGCAGACTCCGCAAGACCGTGACGGAGTTCGCCGGGCCGTCCTTGATTACGTCGAAGGGTTTTACGAGGGCGACACGGCGAAGCTCGTCCGCGGCATCCGACCTGAAGTCTACAAGTACGGCTTCGACTGGATGGCCAAGGAAAAGAAGTACGTCGGCGAACGCATGACCTGGGACGAGATTCTCGACTACGCTCGGCGATTCAAGGCGCGTGGTCGTCCCACTGCCGCCACTGCGCCAAAACAGGTCGACCTGCTCGACGTGCAGGACCAAACGGCGAGTGCGAAGCTCACCGCGTGGTGGGGCACCGACTACGTGCTGCTCGCGAAGTTCGATGGCCAGTGGATGATCACCAGTGTGCTCTGGCAATCGCCCCCACGAACTTCGCCTTAGCCACAGGCACTACTTGGACAGCGAGAACGTAAACGGCTGCTGCATGACCTGCCGTACGCGCTTGCCCTGAACCTCGGCGGGAGTGAAGCGCATGTTGGGCAATGCATTCTTCACCGCCTCAGTGAACAACTCGTGGCTGGACTTGAGCACCATCAAGCTGCCCGGAAGATATGCGCCACTTGTGTCGACGACGAATGTCGCGAGCACTTCGCCTTCCACGTTCGCGTGGCGAAGTAAATCGGGGTACCGAATGTTTCCAGTTCCCGGAATCTGACTCGCTGCCTTCGTGACCTGGGACTCGAGATGCGGCTTGTCAGGCGATGGCGGGCCTCCCACTGCCGCTCTGTGAGCCACGGTACCCACGACGGTGACGAGCGCGGCGGACGCAGGCCGCGGCGAAATTGCTTCATTTCTCGAGAGCGAGAATGTGAACGGCTGCTGTACGAGTTGCTTGACGCGTACTCCCCGTAGCTCGGCAGGCGAGAAACGCATGTTCGGTAGTGCTGTCAGCACTGCCTGCGTAAAGAGTGCGTGGTCGGACTTCAGTTCCTTGAAGGTGCCCGGCTCGAACACGCCTTGCTCATCTACGATGAACTGCCCGAGCACTACTCCCTGCACGTTTGCGCTTCGGAGGAGATCGGGGTATCGCAGATTTCCTGTTCCAGGAACCTGCTGCACCTGCTTCGTCACCTGGAATTCGAAGTACGGTTGGTCAGGGTTCACGTTTGCTGCCCTGTCTGCGATCACCGGCTTGGGGCCGACGATACCGTCACCAATGCGCGACGTGCAGGCAGCAATACCAGCGACGACTGTTGCGACGAGCGCGACGACAACACGCACTCCACGTCGATTCGAGCGGATGGGAAGCATGGCGGCAATCCTTCGTTCGAGATGTGAGCTGGATGCGGCGAGCATCGGCGCAAGCACCGTCGTCTGCTGCCGCTGAGAGATGAGCATGAGAAGTTTTCCGTACTGCGTCTTGTTTGGTTCGGTGGCCAAAACGCGCGCATCGCAATCCACCTCGAGCGCGAGCCGGGCTCGGCGAACGATCCACCACAGCGGCGCGTTCCACGGCACCAGGGCGAGCGCGAACGCAGACCCGACGACAATCCATGGATCGCGCGCGCGACAGTGCTCCTGCTCATGCCGGAGCACCAAGCGGCGCAACGGTGCGTCGAGCTCCAGCAACGCCGCGGGAAACAGCACACTCGGCTGAACGATACCCACCACTGCCGGTCCGACGCTCGCGCTGACGAACACCGAAACGCCGTCGACAACTTGCGGCTGGCTCGCGCGACGAATGCGCGAGAGTACCACAAGCGAGTAGCCAAGTCGTGTAAGTACTATGGCACTAGTAATGGCCCACATCGTCAGCAGTGCGACGTCCACCCAATGCGTCCACGAGACAGCTGGAAGCTGGTCGGGCACCACTTGAATCGACGGCATTGTGGTGGCGACGGAACGCATTGCACCGGTTTCCGGAATGAGACGTCGGACAATGGGCGCCAGCGCTGGCCATACGACCGAGCCACCGAGCGCCACAAGCCACGGCCACCGCGTCTGTCTCCCGACCGCCCGTAACACAGACTCCGCGCAGAACGCCGAGACGCCGAGGAGTGCGGTGAACAGCAGCGCCGAGAGCATCCAGGTGGCGATCACAACGCACCTCCAAAATCGGGTGGGTCGTTGAGGCGCGCGGCAATGCGCCGGAGTTCGTCTGCCGAGAGATCGTGATCGTCCACCAACTGCGTCAGCAACGCTTCTGGTGAGCCCAGAAAGAGTGTGTCGATCAGGCGACGGAGAGCACGCTGCTGCTCGGCGCGCTGCTTCACCTTCGGGTAGTAGCGGTGTGCGCGTCCTTCTTCTTCTCGTCGTACAAACCCCTTCGCCTCGAGGTTGCGAAGGATGGTGAGCACGGTGGTGTATGCGAGCGGGGTTCCGAGTGCGGCTTGCACTTCCGTGACTGTCCCCGAGCTCTGTTGCCAGAGGACGGTCATCACATCGAGCTCACGTTCTCCCAGCGAAACGGCGTCCATGGCACCTCCAGAATTTGTCATCCTGAGCGAGCCTAGCCACGCTGGCATCCTGAGCGAGCGAAGCGAGACGAAGGGTCTGCACCGACAGCGACTACTATGTGAATAGTAGATTATCTGGCCGGCCACGGATTGTCAACTATGCCCGTAGTATATACACACTCGAGTCAGCAGGACTTCCTTGGCTCGCGTGCTTCTGTACTAGCCTGATAGTTGACGGAGACGACGCGCAGAGTTGTCATCCCGCACGAGCGACCGCTCGTGTCGGGATCCTCGTTGCGTCGCGCGTGGCAGCCGCATAGCGCCGCGATGGGAGATCCTCGCTTCGCTCCTGCGGGATGACAGGACGGACCCGTTGAAACCACCGAAGTTTTCGCTCGCTCAGCGATGACGGCCTTGCGCTCAGGTCAGGAATTCGTGGAGCAGCGAGTGGAAGTGGTGCACGCCGTTCTCGCGAGCCGCTGAATAGCGCCCGCGATCGTAGATGCGCGAGCGAAGGTTCCGCTGCACGATTTCGCAAATCTGGATGTCCTCGTCCTGAATCTCGTCACTGAACGCGAGAAGCTTCGTCCACTCGACGTCTGTCGCCGGATCGGCTGGAGGGTTCGCCGAGTACCACTCGAAGACAACCTTGCAGCGATCGTGCGCGAGGGGGATCACGACATTCGTCTGCATTTGCCCCATGTAGACGTTCATCATGATGTTCGGGAAGAGCCACACGTAGAGCGCCTCCGCTACCTCGACCTTCGCGGGATCATACCGGCGCTCTGCCGCGTTGCCGCCGTGCACCGCACGGAGTGGTGCGTGTTGAAAGGAGAAATAGCGGTGCGGCTCGACTTTGTATTGGTCGTAGTCGAGCTCCTTGTGGAGTCCCGGGTGAACCATGGGCAGGTGATAGCCTTCCAGATAGTTGTCGACGTAGATCTTCCAGTTGCAGGCAATCTCCCACTCTTTTCGCACCACGTACTGCATCGTTTCGCAGTGAAACGGCTCGACACGCTGCGGAATATCCTCGAGCACCTCGAGGAGCGGGGGCGCCTTGCCATCGAGGTTCGCGAAGACGAGTGGCCCCCACGTGGCAATGTGAACTGGCACCAAGTGCATATCCGCCGGCGTGAAGTTCTGGACGCCCTCCATTTCCGGTGCTCGAAGGAGCGTACCGTCGAGGGCATACGTCCATCCGTGGTACCGGCACTGCAATGTCTTTCGCTTGCCGCAGCCTGACGCCACCGGCCCCGCACGATGCAAACAGACATTGTAGAAGCCGCGTAGCAGCTCGCCGTCACGGAGAATCACGATGGCGTCGTTGCCAACCTGGGCGGTGATGAACTGTCCGTGTTCCCGAAGTTCTTCCGTTCTTCCGACAAGCTGCCACGTGTGCGCGAAGATCCGTTCGCGCTCCAGCTCGAGGTAGACGGGATCGTTATACAGACGCGCGGGAATGGTGGACGCGCGCTCGATGTTCGGGTCGAACGGAAAGATGAGCGACATGAATCGGTGGGTTCAGGACTTTACGCAAACCTCGCGCGAGTCAC
>JBDTXZ010000341.1:0-4878 GCA_040005935.1 bacterium
CATCTATGCGCAAGCACAGACGTCGTCGGCACACGGGTGGCCCATGCTGCGGACTCTGTTCTTCGAATATCCGGATGATCCGACGTCGTGGCTGGTCGAGGACGAGTACATGTTCGGTTCGAGCCTACTCGTCGCGCCACTGATGGAAGAGACACCAGGCCGGCGCGTGTATCTGCCGCCTGGAATGTGGATCGACTACCAGACGGGTCGCGCGTATGAGGGCGCGCGGTGGCACGAGATCACCGCCGGTGCCATTCCGATTGTCCTGCTGGTGAAGAACCACACGGTGCTTCCGCATCTGGCAATCGCGCAGAGCACGTCGACGATGAACTGGAACGACGTGCAGCTTCGCGTCTTCAGCACGGACGGCGGAACGTCGACGGGGAGCTTTTCACTTCCGGGCGGGAGCGTCCTTCCGCTGCGAGTGGATGGAACGCGTTTGGTCTCCGATCCATTGGCCGGCAAAGGAAAGTGGCGTGTAACGCATTAGCCGACTTTGTCACCCGGAGCGAGCGGAGCGAGTCGGTGGTCTTGTCATCCTGAGCGAGCGCAGCGAGTCGAAGGTCGGTGTCATCCTGAGCGAGCGCAGCGAGTCGAAGGATCTGCACATCTGTCATCCCGCAGGAACGAGCGCAGCGAATGGGCTGCCTGATCTGTCATCCCGCAGGAACGAGCGCAGCGAGCGAGTGTCGGGATCTACCTTGCGGCGCTCCGAGGCATGCATGCCACGCAGTAGAGACAGCGGGTCCCGGCATTCGCGTTGCTCATGCGGGATGACATTCCCTACGGACGCACCTCGCCTCGCGTTCGGCCACGCGAATCAAGCGAGTCGTACGCCGACCGCCGCAATGCGCTGCGCGCCACGACTTGCGGACCAAGCTCCATATACGCGTCGGATTTTGCATCGTACGCCGGCCATTCGGGAAGACTGCCCTTGCCTGGCTTGCCGTTCGCCGCGAACGAAACCCAGTAGTCACTCATCGCGTCGGCGAGCGTCGCGTCGTAAGCGGTTCGACCGGCCGACTCGAGGATCGGACGCGCTCGGCCGAACACGAACGTGATGTCCGCGCTGTGATAGGCGCCGCGTGCGCGGTTCACACTGTCGTCGCCCACGCGCGAGAACATGTAGAGGTACGCGTTGGTGCCTCGCGCACTCACCAGTCGCGCGAAGGAACGCGCTGTCGCGTACGCGGCGTCTCCCTCACCACTGTTCGCGCCGATGATGACAGGCACGAGGTTGGCAGCGCCGAGTGCGAGCGCGGAGTCGACGGGGAGTGGGAGCACCCATCCGTCTCTCACAAGCCGCGGGGAAAACGCGAACGTAAAGCCACCCTTTCCATCTGACGGATGCGCCGCACGCTGAAGCGAGTCTGCGGAGATGCCGCGCAGTCGCGCAAGAGCGTCCGCACCCGTTCCACTCACGCCCATGCTCGACGCGAATCGGACGCCCTCCGCGTATTCGGAATCGCGCGACCGCACACCGCCAATCGCGTTGCCGCTCTGCATGACACCGCCGCGAAACAGGCCCTTCGCGAGTGGGGACGCGATCAACGCTCCAACGCTTGATCCGCCGGCCGACTCACCGAAGATCGTGACGCGCGAAGGATCGCCGCCAAAGCGCGCAACATTGCGTTGCACCCACTGCAGCGCAGCGACCTGATCGAGGATGGCATAGTTCCCGGACGCCCCGTGCGGTGACTCCGCTGCAAGCGCGGGGTGTGCGAAGAAGCCGAACGCGCCGAGGCGGTAGTTCAACGTCACGACGACGGCACCCTTCTGCGCGAGACGTGCACCGTTGTGCCGCTCTTCAGCGCCAAAGCCGGCGTTGTAACCGCCACCGTAAATCCACACCATGACGGGCCGCTTTGCGTCTGCGTCGAGTCCCGTGGTCCATACGTTGAGATAGAGGCAGTCCTCGGACACGCCCGCGGCGTAGGCATCGATGTCGCTATAGATCTGTGACTGCACGCAGTTCTTGCCGATTCGCGTTGCCGCGCGCGTACCACTCCAGTTGGCAACGGGAGACGGAGCGCGCCAACGCAGATTGCCGACCGGCGGAGCCGCGTATGGAATGCCGCTGAACAACAAAACGCCGCTCGTATCGACGAACCCAGCGAGTGATCCCGCGTCAATCGCAACGATTGGCGAGGCGGACGGACCGATGCCACTCGGCGCCGGCGCTCCACGAGAACATGCGGTGAGCAACGCGAGCAGAACGTACCGTCGGGTCGTGCGTGTCATCATGCCTCCTGAATTGTCGTCCTGCGCCTGAACGTAGTTGAAGGGGGTGAGTTCGACATATTGTCATCCCGCACGAGCGACCGCTCGTGTCGGGATCCACGATGCGCCGCGCGTCGTCGGCTCCACAGCGCCGCCATGGCAGATCCCGACACTCGCTTCGCTCGCGCGGGATGTCAGGACCGAGGTGTTGCGCTGAGCACTTGCGTGACCGTCACTCCGTTCGGAGAGACAATATTCGGTTCGCCGGAGCGAGAATCAACCCAGGCGTGGATGACAGGCCGCCCTTTCAACCGCTGGATTCGGCCACCCATGACAGCCCCCGCCGACCTCTCCAAGCTGCGCATTAACTGCGACGCGCCTGGTGCCCCGAGAAGGGCGCGCTCATGCGCAACCACATTCTGTTTGCCGTCGGCATCATCATGATCGCTGCGACAGTCGGAATACTGCGCGCGCGCCGTTCCGTTGGTGCAGGTCGTAACCGTGAGCGCGAGCAACGGCGCCGGTTCGTCCACCGCTGGAGCCACGCGCGTGACTGCGAACGGCTCCGTCGTCGCGCCCACGAAGGCCACTGTCTCTGCAAGGATCGCGGGCCGACTCGCGTAACTCAGCATCAGCGACCGTTCGTCCGTCAAGCAGGGCGATATCCATCACGCGTCTCGATAGGTGTCGTCCTGAGCGCAGCGAAGGAGCTGCACCTGTTCGGCCCGAATGGCAGCGGAAGCAGGGGCAACCATCCCAGCCGCTTGACCGCGGAGGGCGCTGAGGAGCAGAGGACACAGGGAGGCCGTAGCCCCTGAGCGGGCGTCGCAGATTTTGTCATCCCGAGCGAGCGCAGCGAGTCGAAGGATCTGCACCTTCAGCGGCTGCGCACAAGGTAGGGGGATCGTGCGCTCGTGGCTTTAGTCGCGGTTGATACGAGACGCGAGCCGGTGGCCGGCTTCGGGCCACGGCTCGGAGCCAACGCGATCAAAAAGTCCAAAGACCGTCAGTAGGCCAGCGCGATCGCTCGGCCGGCTGCCGCGCACGCTGTAATCGGCCAGGGCCCGTTGCTCTGGCCATGCGACGAGCCTGCAATGCAGCACAACTTGGTAGTCCTCTCCGGCCGGTCGATAGCTTCGCACGTCAATCAGGATGCGATCGACGAGGAGGACGAGCATCGCATGGCTGGAGGCATCTGCGAACGTCACGGGCCACGCGAGATTCGTCTTGACATGGTACGGAGCCACGGACGCAGATGCCGTGATGTCGCGCACGAGCACTATCAGCGGGGCCACTGGCACGCGGAAGAGCGAATCGATCTGGGGCCGTGTCGATGCTTTGGTGCGATCCGCCTGCTGGAGCAGGCCACGGAACCGTGTATTGGCTTGGGCCGTTCTCCAGTGATCATACGCGATGCGTCCGGAAACGGCGATGACGACGCCGGTAGCGGTTATGAGTGCGAGGCGTCCGACGCCGATGAATGTCCGGAGCGAGATTAGCGCCTCACCGAAGCGCGTGGCGAACTGACCGCTCGATGCAATACGATCTGGAAGATTTCAGCGGATCAACGCGCAGCTGTATATCGCCCGCACGCTCAGCGCACGCTGTCTCGCAGCCTATCGCGAACCCGGATCGCCTGCCCATGCTCGCGACAACTGGAAGTTTTGAAAGTACATGGATTTCGCTGTCCACCTATCGCGTCCCGTGGTACCACGGACCGCGACGATCATGTATTGAAGCTTGGCGGGCCTTCCTCGACTCCGCCAGAATATGCGCGCAATCTTCCGCGCCAGCACTTTCTCTGGCGGGCAACTGTCGGCTTCAGCGACGCTCACCAGCGGCCCGAACATCCACGTGTTCGAATCCAAAGCGGCTGCGGTGAGCGAAGAATCGACGAACACCAACAGCGCGGAGTCTTTCGCGAAGACTCTGTAACCTTCGAACTGATAGGAGCCCGCCTTCTGCTCAATGGCGGCACGCACATGCGCGGTGAGTGTAGACGGCGAGCGCAACGGCTGGAACGTGATGGGCGTTTGTCCGAGCGCCGATACGAGCGGCGTGGCGCAGAGGAAGCCACAGAGTAGAGCTCTCATAGCGACGGTTGATGGAGAGATAGCGCGAAGCTCACTTGCAGGGAAATCAAATCGAGCGCCCGCGGTCGCGAACGCCATTACGCCATCGTGGCGACTGCCTCGTTCGTGATACGGCCGCACTGATCGCTCAGCGTGTAACGCGCTAGGGCTGGCGAACGTCGCCGGGAGGAGAAGCCGGCGCACGGTTTCGTGACTCGAGGGAAACAACGCCCGAGTCTCGGCGGACGCTGACGTAAGCTCCATCCCCGCTCGCCACGACGCGGCCGCGCTCACTCACCTCAACATGAATGCGAGTCGCGGGGTCTGCAGCGATATATGCCATCGTTTCGACGGTCGCGGAATCAGTCCTGATTTCCCATCGGCCGCGACCGAATACTGCCCGACTTGCCGGATCGTCCGAAAGCCGAGCCACCCGGAACAGCGCGTTGTTCGGTGCCGTGACGGTGATCTGGAGGGGCGTCGACTGAGCGAGAAGTGTCGACAGCGGTAAGGCGAGAAGTATCCCGATTGCGCGACGCATTGGTCCCTCCTGAACGGTAAGCCAGCGTTCTAACGCCTTGCCACC
>JBDTXZ010000342.1:0-4871 GCA_040005935.1 bacterium
TGGACTCGCGATCAAGCGCAGCGCGGCAAACGCTGAAAAGGTGGTTTCGTCAGCGCCCCGAACGCTGCGCCTACGACTGTCTCATTTTGTCGTCCTGCCCGCCTTGAGCGCAGCCGAAGGGAGCGCAGCGGAGGACCTGTACATGCACCGGGAAACCAAGTACCAGCATGCAAAAGACCTTCGCCGGTATTGCTGTCGGTCGTTCCGTCCAGCGCCGTCGCGCGAGTCTCTCGACGACTACGCCACCACGCGACGAGCACCAACCCAAACTCCGCGATGTGCAAACTGCGCGTGACGGAGCCCTTCCTCAGCAGGCTGATACAGCGCCACAAACCACACTTAGGCGCGCCGCCCGATAGCTCATCCACGCAAACGGTACCATAGCCGCCGCGACCTTCAGCGGATTAGCCCCACAATTAGCGTACACCGTCGGCTCGACCTCACGAACACGCGCGCTGAACCACGCGTCATCATAGAACTGCCGTACGCCGACACCTTGCAACACTAGGCGGCTGGCCGTCCAATGCGAACGAATCCGTTTGCCGGCGCATCAGACGCACGCCACGTCGCGACGACCAACCTGAGCGCAAGCACCACGCGACAACCCATACAGGCCACATGCGTCGCGCGTGCCCGCTCGTCATTCCGTCCGCGACATCGTCTCGAGCCCGCGTTCCAACTCCATCGCGTCGGACAACACGACGTGTCGTGCCATGAGCTTTGGCCGCCCGTCGAGGCGAACGGGAAGCACGTCGACCCCACAGTGCGCAAACCATTCGCCGAAATCCGGATCGCCGATCACGGGCATCCCGCCGCGTACGACGACGCGGATGTCCCGTCGATCCATTCCCAGAAGCGTCGCGTACGGATCTCCGGAGGCACGAACGATCACGCAGTCCGCATGCTGCCCGACGTGCAGGCTGCCACGCTCAGTCAAGCCAAGAATACGACTCGCGTCCGCCGTAACCATCCGCAGCAAATCACTCGGCGAGAGGTCGCTGTGCGCCGCGGCGACGCGCAATTCATCTAACAGGTCGCGTGATCCTGTGAGTCGCGAGTCGGTGCCGAGGAGCAGCCGACCCGCGTCGAAGAGTTGATGCGGATCGAGCGTCCGGCCAAGCATCTCGAGGTTGCTCGCCGGGCACCACACAACACTCGCACCAACCTCAATCACGCGATCAATATCGGCGTGCGTGAGTCCAACACCATGTATGAGCACCGTGTTCGCTGCGAGACAACCAATCGCGTCGAGCTGCCCAAGCTCAGCGTGCGCGACGTCATCCGTCCCTTCTGCCAGATGGATCATCCACGGCTGGCCTGCCGGCGTTGCAGCGAAACTCCCCAAAACGTACGGGCCATACCGCGGCGTTTGGCCGTCTCGCGGTGCGCCAAGGCCGAGCGAATGACTCCACCCGAACTGGCGAAGCAGGTCCACGGGAAACTCGGGGTCTTCCAGGACCGGATGCCAGGGATCGTGATGCGCAACGGTCGTCGCGCCGACGAGAAGATTCTTCAATCCACCGTGCCAATGTCGCGCTGCGGAAGGCACTGCGACTGCCGCCGCCACATTCGGATCGCGACGATGTCCCTCGAACTGATCGATCCACGCGTAGCTGTTGGGGTATGGTCGCGTGTGCGGCACAGGAGGAATGTTGTTGAGCTGCAGGTGATCGTGCGCGTTGATCAACCCCGGATAAACCAGGTGATCGCGCAGGTCGATGCAAAACGCATCCACCGGCACGTGTGCGGCAACGCGACCATCCGCGAAGCCGAGTGGTGTTGCCTCGATACGATCGTGATGCACAATGATCGCATTCTCGAAAAGAGTTGTCATCCCGCACAAGCGAGCGCAGCGAGCGAGTGTCGGGATCTACCCTTACGGTGCCCGACGCCGGCCGCAGTGCAACGACGACAGATCCCGACCGTTGCTTTGCAACGGCGGGATGACAAAGTAGGTCTATCGCTCATGGGCAGATCTCTCGCCGAGCGACAGCGTGCACACACACTTGCGGCAGATCGCATCGCGCTGCACGTCCAGGCCCTTTCGCCACGCAACCGCCTCCGCTGAGTTCAGGATCTCCCCGAGACTGCCCGCCGCATGAATGTTGCCGAGCGGTGGTTGGAAAAAGCACGGACGCACGGTGCCGTCGGACTCGATGACGCTCGACACCCATGGCGCATTGCACTCGTTCGGATAGAACTCGCCGCCGCCAAGCAACGCCGAGTAGTACTGACTCAACCGCCGACGCAGCTTCAACGGAGATTCGGCGATGAACCCGGATGCGAAATCATTCGCGCACTCTAACTCCAAAGCGTCAATTTCCGCTGCGAGCAAGGGAAGGTCCGCATGTTCGAGCGCAACCTGACCCGCGCGCTCATCATCCCATCCACTCGGGCGGTTGAACGCGTCCGTGCTTACATCCGCGGCCAGGAAACTGATGCGGTCGAGCCCCAGCGAATGCGCCGCGGCCACGACTGCGCGGAGGCGTGCATAGTTATTCCGCTGAATCGTGCAACGACCGGTCACCACCACGCGCGCGTCCGCCGCCTTCACTGCCGCAACTCCCTCGGCAAGACGCGCATATGCGCGCGGCACGTTGCGAATGACGTCATGTATCGCCTGCGGCCCGTCGAGGCTCACGACCACATCATCGCAGCGAAGGACGAGATCAGCCGCGTGACGCCGCAGCAACAAACCAGTGCTGAGGATCGTGATGCCAATTTCTGCCGCTCGGAGCACATCACAGAATCTCCACAGCTCCGAATGCAACAGCGCTTCGCCACCACTCAAGACAACGCGTTCCACGCCAAGGGCGCGCCACTCATCGATCCAGCGCGCGACATCAGACGTCGCAAGCTCGGTCCTGGTCGTGCTGCGCCAAATGTCGCACATCACGCACCGGCAGTTGCACCGGCTGTGCGGAAACAAAATCAGAATCGGCAAACGCGTAATCGGATCGAGCCTCGGCAACGCCAGACGCGGCGCTTCGATCGCATTGGGCGCGGGCTGTGGCAGCAATACGGTCATTGGCTCGCCTCGACGCTCGCATGCACGTAGTCGTCGGACAACTCTCGCCGCGTGCCTCCACGTGAGTGATCGACCGAACCGGCGAGCGTGGAATAGGCCGCTCGGAGTTCCTTGCCGAGTACCTCGAAGGTCAATGCGTTGTCGAAGCGGGCGCGAGCTGCGCGGCGCAGCGACGCCCGGTCGCGAGCGGCCCACACGACCATTGCCTCAGCTAACGCGGACGCATCATCAATGGCCGTGAGTGATCCCGCGTCGCCAACAATCTTTCGCACCGCGGGAATGTCCGTCACCAGCGGAGTTGTTCCGCATGCAAGTGCTTCGATGACCGAATACCCGCTTCCCTCCCTGTGGCTCGCCTGCACGAAGAAATCTGCGGCGCGGAAACGCAATTCCAGTTCTTCGTGCGGTCGAGCGCCGAGGAGCACGACACGCTCGCGAAGTGCAGCAGACGACGCAATGCGCCGCTCCACTTCGGCCAACAGCGGCGACGTGCCAAAGCAACACCAGAGCCGCGCGTCCGGAAGTCGTTTCGACGCCTGCTCGAATGCGCCGAGCATCATCAGGGGATCCTTGTTGACGTCGAGCCGTCCGGTCCACAGGATACACGGATCGCCAAACATCGCAGTAGCCACGCGCGCCGCGTCGCGATCACCCGGCGTAAAGTCGCTCGACCCTTCCAGCACGTCGAACACCGGAAGGTTGGCGCGAAGAACCTTCGCCTGTTTCCACGGCACTACCTGTTCGCGTGCAGTGAATGCAACGCCCGCAATTCCGTCGTACGCCCAGCGCCACGCATAACGTCGCCATCCGCTGGGCAAAACGGACCCATGATCCTGCACGAGAATCGGTACGCCACGAAGCGCTCGAACGAGCGGCCGCATTTGACGCACGAAACCGAGTCCCTGCACGTGCACGATGTCTGGCTTCAAGGTGGCCACGCGATCGACAACGCGCATTCGCGTTCGCGTCTCATTCTGAACGAAGTAGTACGCCACGCCATCCATCTCAACGCGCTGCGACGCATGCGCCGCCTGCACCACAATCACTTCCACGTCTTCTGACGCAGCCGCTGCTGCGACGGCTGGCAGCGTGGGCCACGCCTTCAGCAGCGCGTCTGCGGCGCGTCGCTCCGCATCCAGATGAAAGCTGACCTGGACGACGCGAAGCCGGCGCGACGGCGCGCTCATCTCACGCCACCATCTTTCGCATCAGCTGCACGGACACGAGCGCAAGCCCTCGCTGTGCCTCGTACGCGGACACCCGTCCTGCGTCTTCGTAAAACGACTTGATGCTCGGGCCGACGGAGGATTCCCTGCGCACCTCGATCACGAGACCAGCATTGCGAGCAGCCGCGTCATGCGCGTCGATGGAATGCACGAAGTGCTCAACCTCACGCGTCGCGCCGCTGGCGTCGCGAAACGTGCGACGGTGCCCCGCTGCCGCCGCTGACGCCGAGAGATCCGTCACGATCACCACGCCCCCAACCCGACACACGCGCGATAGCTCTGCGTACGCCATTTCCAGCGCGTTGACGTGCCCGATCATGAGCCGGCACCACACGACGTCGAACAGCTCACTGGCAATCGGGATAGCACGCACGTCCGCAACAGCGCGAACGGCTCGTTCTTCACTGAGCGATTCGCCGTTAAGAAACAACCTATGATGGAGCATCTCCGGCGACACATCAACGCCAACCGCGAGCGCGGCGTCCGCGTCACGCACTCGCCGCCCTGTGCCGCACCCAACATCGAGCAACTTTACGTCCAACGTCGCGACGCCAAGACTCCCAACAAGCTCGTTCTCGAGAAAGCTCACCGCCGTCTCGGCCTCGTAGGCCGTCGCC
>JBDTXZ010000343.1:0-4868 GCA_040005935.1 bacterium
ATGCGGGAACGTGTCGAGGAGCTCGCGGCCAAGCGGGCGAAGGTCAAGGAGATGACAGGCGGACCAGTTGAAACCGCCTGTCCTTCGTTGCGCTCAGGACGACAAACCTTTTCTGACCCGAAGCATCTCCGCACTGCGACGGCTATAGCCGAAGTAGATGACGAATCCGGCCGCGAGCCAGATGAACAACCGCATCCATGTTGCGATCGGAAGGCTCGCCATCTGTGCGACACAAATCAGCGCGCCGAGGATCGGGACGAGCGGCACTGCCGGTGTCCTGAACGGCCGGTGCAGCTGTGGCGATGTGCGTCTGAGGAGAATCAACCCGATGCACACCAGCACGAACGCCAACAGTGTGCCGATGCTCACGAGTTGACCGAGCTTTTCGATTGGCGTTATGCCGGCGACGATGGCCACGATCGTCCCCGTGAACATCGTGCTCAGGTGCGGCGTGCGAAATCTCGGATGCACTCGGCCGAATAATTCCGGCAGCAATCCGTCGCGTGACATCGACAGGAAGACGCGCGTCTGGCCGAGCAGCGTGACGAGCATTGTGCTGAACAGCCCGAAGAGTGCGCTGACCTTTACGATTGGGCTCAACCAGGTGAGCCCCGTGGCATCGATGCCAACGGCGAGCGGGTCCGGCACGTTCAGCTTGCTGTAGTGCACGATGCCGGTGAGCACGATGGCCACACCGACGTAGAGTACCGTGCAGATCACGAGGGAGCCGAGAATCCCGATCGGCATATCGCGTTGCGGATTCTTCGCCTCCTGCGCCGCTGTGGAGACTGAGTCGAAACCGACGTACGCGAAGAACATGACTCCTGCGCCACGCAGCACGCCCGACCATCCGAAGTGTCCGAACGCACCTGTATTCGGTGGAATGAATGGTGTGATGTTGTCGCGCTTGATGTACGCGGCGCCGGCCACGATGAACACAACAAGGACGAGCGACTTGATGATGACGAGTACAGTATTCGTGTCGGCTGACTGCTTGATGCCGATGACCAGGAGCGCGACGACAACGAACACAATGGCGGCGGCCGGAAGATTGAAGACACCTCCACCTGCGACACCCATCGCGGGTGTTCCCGGGGGCGCCGTCAGCGCTGGCGGAATGTGGATGCCAAGCTGCGCCATGAGGCTCACGAAGTATCCGCTCCATCCAACGGCCACCGTCGCAGTGGCGAGCGCGTATTCGAGGATCAGGTCCCATCCGATGATCCAGGCGAATAACTCACCGATTGTCGCGTAGGCGTAGGTGTAGGCGCTCCCGGCGACCGGCACCATCGCCGCAAACTCGGCGTAGCACAGCCCGGCGAACGCGCAGCCGATGGCCGAGATGACCATCGACAGGACGAGCGCTGGTCCGGCGTTTTGCGAGGCGGCAGTCCCGGTGAGGACGAAGATGCCGGTGCCGATGATGGAGCCGATGCCGAGCGTCGTGAGGTTGAGTGCCCCGAGCGAGCGGCGCAGCGGATTCTCCTCGAGTTCGACGTCGAGGGCGGAGAACGGCTTCTTGGTGAGCAGCTGCATGGAGACCCCTGTGGGGACGGGAATGAGTTGGCGCGCTCGTCGTACGAGGCGAGGTGTCGCCAAAACTGTCTCCATATTTGGATACTGTCTAGTATCCTTTTCTGCATGCCGTCTCTCGACGACCCTTCTACCCTACTTCACCGGCAGCAGGTACGACTTCGAGATCAGCATATGCACCCCGACATTCCCGTCCACCAGTTCCGTGATGTGAAGATCCGCCGCCATCGAGGCGGCCTGGTAGGCCTGCGTCTGCGTAATTCCCTTCATCTGCTGGAGCATCTTCACCATTTCCGTGATCGCCGTCTTCGTCGCGACGACGAGCGACGTGTCGGTGCCCATCGTGATCCAGTGGGTCGGCGTCTCGATCCTCGGCCAGTCCAGCTTCATGTCCTTGCGAACGATCAGTTGGACACGCCCTCGAAGATTCGTTTCCAGACCGGTCTGATCGACTTCGCCGTCGCCTTGCGCGGCGTGGCCATCGCCGATCTCGAGCAGCGCACCCTTCACGAACACGGGGACGTACAGGGTGGTACCGGCGACCAGTTCCCTGTTGTCCATGTTGCCCGCATGCCTGCTCGGCGGATTGCTGCTCACACGGCCGAGTGCCGGTGCGGGCGCGACGCCCATCGAGCCCCAGAAGGGTCGCAGTGGAACGACGATACCAGGCGCAACCTCGGCAGTCATCTTCTGCCGATCCATCTGAATGAGCTTGCTGCCACGCACTTCGCACAGTTCACGCACGAAGCCACTGCATCCGTTGTAGCCGTACGCGATGGGCAACGTGATGGACTGGATGCGCACCTCGAGTACGTCACCGGAGTCTGCACCCTCGACGAAGATTGGCCCGGTGAGAATGTGTCCGCCCGGGCCCTTCAGTGACCCCGTGTCCTGCGCAACGATGTCGCGAAGGTTTTGCGGAATGTCTTCAGGCTTGACGCCCAGCCGCTCCAAGCCCGTCGGTGAGTTGGTCAACATCGTCTCGAGCTCCACGATGTCACCTGACTTTACGCGGATCGCGGGCTTGGCCTCGGACCAGTAGTAGCCGTACGCCACGGTCGACGGCGTTGCCGGGAGTTGGTGGACGGTCGGCGCCTGCGCGATCGCGCTCGACGCGGCGAACACGCAACAGGGCAGGAGTCGCAGCAGTCTCATTGTCGCACACCCGGCAAGGGAATCAAGAGATGTCGTCCTGAGCCGGAGGTGAAGGAGCTGCACCTGCTGTTGCGTAGCAAACGTGCAGGTCCTTCGCTGCGCTCAGGACGACAAACCTAGCTGCCGGCCGGCTCCCTGCCCATCGCTTCTTCCAGCGCCGACAGCCGCCGACGCAGCTCGTCATTCTCGGCGCGAATCTCCACGACTTCCTGGCTCGCCCGCACGGGCTGCGGCTGCGATTGCATCACGGTCGGTAGCGCGACGGACCGCTTGGGCCAGAATGTCTTGAGCACGGCGAACGCAAAGAGTAGCAGCATCACAAGCTGCGTCAAAACGCCTTGCCAACTCGGATAGACGCCGAGCCATTCGATGTGCGGAAAGCCGGAGATCACTGAGAGGGGAATCGCGTTTCCTTCCTGCAGCTCGCGCACACCCTTGCCGGCGAACACGAACGCCATGTAGTAGAGCAGAACGCTCGTAACCGCGAAGAATCTCCGAATTGGAATCCGCACGCCAAAGCGATAGAACAGCGTGAAGATGACCGCGAGCGCGATGAAGCCGGCGATGATGCCGAGCGACAACGGCAGCGCAACTTGTGGCCCTTCGTTGAACAATGCCTGATAGAACAGCGCGACCTCAGCGCCTTCGCGATACACGGCGAGGAATGCCACGAGTGTCAACGCCTGGCCGCCACCCTGATCGAGCGCAGCTGTCACCTTCTCATTGATGAACTGCTGCCACTTGGCCGCTTCGACTTTCGAGATCAACCAGTAGCTCACCGAGAACAACACGGCGACGGCGATGAGCAGCGTCGCGCCTTCGATGATTTCGCGGGTGGCGGGGACTGCAGACAGCAGCGTCTTGAGCACGATGGCTGTGCCGGCGCTCGCGATGAGTGCGTACGTCACGCCCATCCAGATGCTGCGCAGGCGCTCCTTGTGTCCCGTCTTGCGCAGGAACGTGACGATCGCGCCAATGACGAGGATCGCCTCGAAGCCTTCGCGCAGAATGATGAGGAACGATTGCCAGAACGCTTCCGTGCCGCTGCCGGAAGGCGCCGTTAACGCAACAACCTCCGGCAACGACGTTTCAATTGCATCACGCAGGCTCTCGGCACGACGAATGTCGTTGGTGCGGACTGCCGCCTTGAAGTCGTTGAATTGGCGCTCCATCGACACGACGAGTCCGGGATTTTTCGCCCGCGCTGGCGTCTCGAGGGGCTCGAAAGCGATGTATGCGTCAAATGCCTTGTCGCCGGCGTCGCCAGGACGGCCACTCCGTGCCGCGTTCAGCGATTCCTCGAGAAGCGCGAGGGCGTTTCGCGCCGCGGCTGTAAAGCTTGTGCTGTCTGTTCCGACGGCAAGCACGGCAGCATTGCGCTCTTTCATGGGCAGCGCGCGAATGTACGCCACGACGCTTGCGACCTGCGATTCCGTCAAATCACGCGATGGAGGCATGGCCGATCCGGCGATACCGTCATGCACCGCGAGGGCGATCTGGTCGTCACTACGTTCGAACTGCCACGCGACCGTGCCGATTTCCGGAGGCAGCTTCGTCAGCGAACGCGCGAGCGCACCATCACTGGCCCCAACGACACCGTGACAGGAGGCGCACCGCTGGGTGAAGAGCCCCTCGCCTTCCAGCTGCTGCGCATGCGTCGCGCGCATTCCGTTGATGTACGCGACCACGTTCCAGCGCTGTGTGGACGTGAGCACTGTGCTGAATCCAGCCATCGGCGTCCCCGAAATGCCAACGGAAAGGACACGATACATCAGGGCCGGTGTCACACCCTTCATCTGTGCGGCGGTTCCGATCGCCGGGGGATGGGGCGTCATCTTCGCGCCGGAAACGCCGTCACCCATCCCAGCCGTCCCGTGACAGCTCGCACACGTCTGCTGGTAGATCTCCTTGCCCTGTGCGAGGTCGAGCGGCTGGTTGGGCAGCTCCAGCTTGGCTTCGTTGCCCAGTAGTGCGGCAAAGCGCAGTTCGAGGGAGTCGAGGGCGGCGGGCGGGCGCTTCGCCAGGACCGCCGCGGCGACGGAATCGAGCAGGGCGCGCGCCGCCCCCGCGTTGTCTCCCGAGAGACGCTCCGCGGCTTTACGGGCGTCGTTCAGGAAATCGTTGGCCTCCTGGTATTCCTGCGCGCTGATGAGCCGGCCGTGCGCGTCCACCGCCTTGCC
>JBDTXZ010000344.1:0-4865 GCA_040005935.1 bacterium
GCACGCTCGACGACAAGCATCCAGGCGGATGGGTGCCCGAGCAGAAGATCACGGTGGAGCAGGCCCTGCACGCGTACACGACCGGAAGCGCACACGCAGGATTTCTGGAAAAGGAGGTCGGCATGCTACGACCCGGTATGCTTGCGGACCTGGTGCTGATTGACCACGACATCACACGCATGAAGCCGGAGGAAATTCGCGATGCGCGCGTGATGCTGACCCTGGTTGGCGGTCGTGTCGTGTACGATCGCGATGGTGTGGCGAAGCGAAGCGCCACTCCATGAGCGTGCGGAAAAATCCATTTCTTGCACTGAGCGACGGCACGATTGCATCGGTGTGGGTCGCGCTCCTTTCGGCGGTGGCGTGCGCCGCACCCGGCACATCGAGCAACACAGCCGAGCTACCGACGGACACTGCCGTCGCGCGAGCCCAACTGGTAAGGCTCGAGTCGGACGCCCGGGCGTTGGTGAAACCAGGCGGGTGTAGCGCGGCGACTTCGTGTCGAACCGCGCCGGTTGGAACGAAAGCATGCGGAGGGCCGAGAGAATATCTCGTGTACTGTTCGGCAACGACGGACTCCGTCGCGTTGTTCAAGAAGCTCGATGAGCTGAAAGCAGCGGAGATCAAGTACAATCAGAGCGTGCACGCGATCAGCACATGTGAATTCCGATTGCCGCCGGGCGTCGTCGCGGAGGGCGGGAGCTGCCGAGCGGGCCTGTGACCTTTTCATCCTCAGCGAACGAAGCAAGTCGAAACGAGTCGAAGGACCTGCATCCACGACGCCGAACGCCCGAACGGCCTATCTCGCCACGACGCTCACAGGTCCGTAAGAAGCGCCGGCCAGCCCGGGACTGCTGAACGACAGTATGCGCGGTCCTGCAACACCCGTAACCTTCAAGCCCCCAAAGATCGCGACGCCGGCCGCATTCGTGTTGACCGTGAGCACGCCACCAATTATTCCGCCCCCCGATACGATGGATGCCGAAACGGGCACGTTGGCCTTCGCAACGGGATTGCCCTGCGCATCTGCAAGCTGAATGATCGTCGGCGTGGCAAAGACAACGCCGCTCTGGCCCGGTGACGCGATGCCCGAAACGACAATCAGGTGCGTCGGCACACCTGCGCCCACAACGATCGGTCCCGATGTAGCTGCCAAGTAGCTCGGCGCGTCGAAACGGAGCAAAAAACTGCCTGCCGCTCCCGTGATCGTAAGGCCACTGAACCTCGCGATGCCAGACGCATCGGTCGTGGCCTGCGAATGAGAAAGCGAACCCGTACCGCTGGCAATGCCCGCCGTAATCGTCACACCAGCAATAGCGACCGCATTCCCATGTATGTCTCTAAGTTGGATCGCCGGTTGCGTTGCCAGTGGAACACCGTTGGTCGCTGACGGCGACGGTGGCGTAGCGGGCACCAATTGGGCTGGCGGTCCGGCAACGACCGTAACTGTCGCAAACTCGGAAATCGAATTATTCATCGCGCGCACTGTGTTGGCATAGGTGCTCGCCACGGTCCCTGCCGTAAACAAGCCGGCGCCATCGATGGTACCACCGCCGTTAACCACCGACCATTGCGGTGAAATCGCCACGATATTGTTGCTGGCATCCTTACCAACGGCGATGAATTGCTGAATCGCGCCAGTCGCAACCGACGCAGCGCTCGGCGAGACAACGAGCTGCGTCATCGCGCCTGCGCTGACAAGCACCGTTCCCACCGAGACCGGCGCGTAGCTCGGCGCGGAAAATCCGAGGACGAACGATCCAGCAAGACCGGTGATGGTCAGTCCGTTGAATGCCGCTGTGCCAGCGGCATCGGTTGTCGCCGTTCCGTTGGTGAGCGCCCCCGTTCCACTCACGATCGACGCCGTCACACTAACGCCAGGTGTCGCAACCGAATTGCCAAAGCCGTCCTTGAGTTGCACCACTGGTTGTGTGGCGAGAGACACGCCGTTACTCGCAGTCGGTGAGGCCACTGCGGAAAGCGCCAGTGTCGTTCCGCTCCCTGCCACAGCGGTGGCGCTAAAGCCCACCGGACTACCGACACTCACACCTGCCGTGGCCGAGACTGTGTACGCTTGCGCCGTATTGCCAAGTACCCATCGCGCGAGAGAAGCGACGCCTGATGCGTTCGTCGAGACACTCGTCGAAGTACTCAGCGGTCCGTCATTGGAAACCAGCGAGCCGGAAGCACCGACGGTGAACGTCACGGCGACACCAGACACTGGGTTGTTGAACGCATCGACAACGTTCACGGATGGCGGGATAGCGACGGATGTTCCAACGATCGCTTGCTGTCCGCTGCCGCGATTGGGACTCATGCTCGTAGTCGTGCCAGGGCCGACGACAATGCCATTCGAGGGCGCTGCGTACACGGAGCCGAGGTTGAACACCAACGTGCGGACACCCGTCGCGCCGTTGATGGTCAAGTCGCTGAACGTCGTCTGACCCAACGAGTTGGTTTGCGTCGTTGTCGTGCCACCCAGCGTGGCGCCAACTCCGCTGGCGAGGCCTGCTGTCACACTCTGCGACGCGCGCAGCGCGTTGCCACCAGCATCCAAGATCTGAAGAACAGGCTGCGGCAACAGCGCGACGCCCGCCAATGCAGTCGCCGCTGGCTGTGTGACGTAGGCAAGTTGTGTTGGCGCGCCGGGCAAGACTGTAAGTGTCTGGTAAACGAGTGGTGCGATACCAGGAGCGGATATCGTGAGTGTTGCCGTTCCGCTCAGCCCGATGTACGGAGCGATAGCAAACGAGGCAACGCCCGCAATGTCCGTGGTGGTCTGGTAACTCGTCGCAACGCTGCCCGGCTGGACCACGAGCGTAAGCGTGACAGCGAGGCCGGACTGGTGAACCGCGTTACCCGAAGCGTCCGTGAGTTGCAGACTCTGCGGACCGGGAATTGGCGCGCCCACCACGATCGAAGTTGGTAGCGTTGTGATGGGTAAGAACTTTGCTGCGGCGCCGCTCGTCCCCGTTGCGCTAAACGCGATGGAGGCCGTTCCCGCTGTCGCGGCAAGCGTATTCGTTCCCGCTACACTTCCGAGCGTCCACGAGCCTAATGTTGCAATGCCCGATGCGTTCGTCGTCGTGTTCAGGCCTATGCCGACTCCCCCTCCGCTGGCGACCGCAAATACCACCGGCGTATTCGATACCGCGAATCCGTCCACATCCTTGACCAGCACGCTCGGCGCGATGGCCACTGCGGTCCCAACTTGCGCGCTCTGGAGGTTTCCGGCGTCGTACTGCATCGACGCTGGCGCACCCGAGACCACGCCGATCGTATTGGACGTCACACTCGACAACGCGCCGCTCGCGAACAGAAGCGTTCGCGGTCCAGCCGCTCCAGCGATAGTCAAATTAGCGAATACGGCTTGGCCACCCGCATCCGTCGTCGCCGACGCGCCGGTGAGTGATCCGCCCCCCACCGAGATGCTGGCGTTGATCACCACCCCCGACGTCGCCACAACGTTGCCGGCAGCATCACGCAGTTGAATCACCGGTTGCGGCGTTAGATGCACGCCGCTCTGCGCGCTTGCCGCCGGCTGCGCCGTAATCGACAATGCCGCCGCGGCACCCGCGCTCAGGTTGATCGTCGCCGATGTGACACCTGCCAGGCCCTGCGCCGCGAACTGCAACTCGCGCGGTCCCGCGACTCCGGTAATCGCAAGCCCATTGAAGGTTGCAACGCCTGTCGCCGTTGTTGTCGCCGTTGCATTGGTCAAGCCGCCACTGCCGGAGACGACTGTCGCCGTAATCTGCACGCCGGCCAACGCCACAGGATTCCCCGATGCGTCGCTCAGGCCTACTGACGGCTGTCGTGTTAGAGAGACACCCGCTGCGGCAGCAACCGCCGGCTGGGTGACCATTGCAAGCTTGCTCGCACTCCCCGCGACGCCCGTCGCGTGAAACGCCAGAGGACTTCCCGTTAGCGCGCCCGCCGTAGCGCTCAGCGTGTTCGAACCAGCGGCGCTCCCGAGCGTCCACGCGCCGACTGCCGCCATTCCCGACGCATTCGTTGTGGCGTTGGCGCCGGCGACACTTCCGCCGCCTCCCGCCACAGCGAATGCGACCTGAATCCCCGCAACCGCATTACCACCAGCGTCCGAAATGAAGACGCTCGGCGGAACATTCACCGACGTTCCAGCCGTTGCTGCTTGCGCATCGCCACCGCTCTTCGCGAGCGTCGAGGCCGCGCCGGGAAGTATCGCAATCGGTGACGTCGTTAGCGTCGTGATACCCGGTGCGGTGAGCGTAAATACCAGCGTACCTATTGGCCCGATGTACGGCACGATGCTGAACGTCGCCAAGCCCGCGGCATCGGACGTCGCCGTAAGTTGGAAGCTCGTGTTGGCCGGCTGCACGTTGGCGGTCGCCGTAATCACGACACCTGGCTGTGCGACGAGATTGTCGAAGGCATCGGCGAGCTGCACTTCCACTGGCGTGGAGATCGGAACACCGACCGTGATTGTCGCCGGAACTGCACCCACGAGCGCCAGCTTGGACGGCGCGCCGCTCACGCCTGTCGCCGAAAAGGATGTGTTCAGTGAGCCGGACGCGGCACTCAGTGTATTCGCGCCGGCGAGCGTGCCGAGCGTCCACGAACCAACCGTCGCGACTCCTGCCGCATTCGTCGACGTCGTCGCTCCGGTGGCGCTTCCGCCTCCGCTCAAGACGGCGAACGTCACCGCCGCGCCCTGAACCGGATTGCCTCCCACGTCGGTCACTTTCACGCTCGGCGCAACCGCGACACTCGTTCCGGCGTGCGCGGTCTGTGCATCGCCGAAGACACGTGAAAGGATCGCCGCTGGCCCCGCGACGACATTGAACGTTGTCGACGCCGTCGGCGCGCCTGCTCGCGCGGTCACG
>JBDTXZ010000345.1:0-4855 GCA_040005935.1 bacterium
CGAGTCTGCAGCATCCGCACATTCTCCCCATCCACGATTCAGGGGAGGCGCACGAGCAGCTCTACTACGTGATGCCGTACGTCGAGGGCGACTCGATGCGTCAGCGCCTTGGCGCTGATAGCCGGCTCTCGGTGGAAGAGGCGGTGCGCATTGGCCGAGAGGTTGCTGGCGCGCTCGCCTATGCGCATGAGCGCGGGGTGGTGCATCGCGACATCAAGCCCGAGAACATTCTTTTTTCCGGCGGGCACGCGGTGCTTGCTGACTTCGGCATCGCGCGCGCGATCAATCGCGCGCACGAGAAGATTACGCAGCAGGGGACGATCACGGGCACACCCGCCTACATGAGTCCGGAGCAGGCGCGCGACCGCGCGTTCGACGGGCGCAGCGACGTGTACTCCCTGGCGTGTGTGTTGTACGAAGCGATTGCCGGTGTACCGCCATTCATGGGCGATACGCCGCAGCAGTTGCTTACGCAGCGCATCACAAAGACCGCGCCGCTCCTGCGCGAGTATCGTCACGACGTGCCTGCGCCGATCGAGTCCGTGATCGCGCGGGCGCTGGCCATGTCGCCCGACGATCGTTTCGACGACGCGCGGGCGTTCAGCGCGGCACTGTCTGCCGCCATCGGCCATTCTGGCGAGACGCTCACCGCGCGCCTCGTGCGTCGTCCGGTGACGAAGAGTCCCTGGTTGTGGGCCGCCGGCGTCGCGCTGCTGACGGTTGGTCTTGCCGCATCGACACCACAGGGGCGCGACCAGATCGATGTGCTGACGGGGCGTGTGGACAGTGCGCAATACGCCGTCATTCCCTTCGCGTATTCGGGCGCCCGTCAGGCTGGCGAGGATCAGGAGCCTGTCGCGCAGGCAGTGTACGCGGCCATGCGTGAGTGGAATGGACTCAAGCTCGCGAGCGAGGAGAGCGTCGTCGACGCGATGAATAGTTCGCCCGACTCGTCGCTGAACGGAAAGCTGATCGCGGCGAGGCGCGCGCATGCCGGCAAGCTCGTGTGGGGCCGCGTGCGTGTGACGCGCGACTCCATGCACGTGCGTGCCTCTGTCTATGACGCGATTGGTGGATCGCTGCTTCGCGAGATTACCCTTTCGGGGCCGCGCGATCTTCCGTCGGCGGATCCTGGTGCGCTTCGCACGCTCGCGGCCGATCTGCTGCGTCTTGACGGCATGTCGAATCTCTCGCGCTCTGGTGATGTGGGCACGCGATCACTTGTTGCGTGGCGGGCGTATCAGGAGGGACAGCGTGCAATGACGACGTGGCGCGTTCCGGTGGCGATCGCGGCGTTTGACCGCGCGGCGACGGCGGATCCTGATTACGCGCACGCGCACATCTGGCTTGCGCAATTGCTCCTGTGGCGCGCGGAACCCGCGGGCCGGTGGGGGCCGCATCTCAATACGGCGCTGCGGAATCGTGCGTCACTGAGTATTCGCGAAAGCGCGTTGGTGGACGCACTGCAAGCGGTGCAGAACGGGCACTTTGGCGACGCATGCACGGCTTACAGCGGGATGCGCGGCCGCGACTCGCTTGACGTGGTCGCGTGGCTGGGGTTGGCGCATTGTCAGGGTCTCGATCGTCTCGTGGTCCGGAATCCCGGGAGTGATGCCTGGGTCTTCCGCGGCAGCACGGCAGCGGCACAACGCGCGTACACGCGCGCGCTGCAGATTTCGCCGTCGGCATTCTGCGCGTTCCCGTTCAGCACAATCGCCAGCCTGTTCATCGTGGAGATCAACACTCCGCGAATTGGTGCGAACACTGATAGTGCATCGTTCTTCGCCCTGTCCGACCTCGTTGGTGATACGATCGCGCATGTCGCTCGGCCGTTTAGTGAGTTGAATCAAGCGGTATTCGACAAGATCGCTCCAGCATATGATCGCGCCCTTCAGCGCAACCGGGACGCTCTGCTTGGCGTGCTCTCCACGCTCACGCAGCGTCTGCCGGACAATGCTGACGCGTTCGAGTCGCTCGCGCGCGTACTCGAGATGCGAGACGAGATTACCGGGACACCAAATGGTGGGTACTCCGCGCTCAGCGCCGTCGATCGCGCTAAGGTTTTGAGTCAGGACACCGTGCAGCGCGCGCGTCTTGGTGCAAGCGACGTACGCTTACATCTCAAGCTTGGTGATTTTGCCCGCACCGCAGCGATCGGCGATTCGTTACTCTCCGCATCGCCCTCGTCAACTGGCGAACGCGCGTTGCACCTCGCCGGCGTCGCTGCACTGCTCGGAAGAGAGCACGCCGCCATCACGTACATGCGCGCAAGTGGCTCTACCGTAAAACTCAGCGGAACTCCTTCGGTCCCCTTGCTCGAGGACGTGAGTACGGCGCTCTTCTTTCGGTCCGCACTCGGTGTCTGTGACGACTCGACGCGCGCGCTTCGAAAGCGAATGGGCACCCTTCTGGAGAGCTACGTTAACCCGGCCCAGCGCGACGAAGCGCGGCGGGGCATGCTTCAGCGGCCGACGCAATTTGCTGTTGGATGTATGGGGGCCCAACCAGCGCTGGAGCTGACCGGTCCACTGTCGTCTATCGTCCTCGCCCTCCAATCTTATGCGCGCGGCGACAAGCAACGTGCGAGAGCTCAACTTGACTCCGTGCAGAGTTCACGTCGCGTAGTTCGACCGGGGGAAATATCTCTTGACCTTACACTCACCGAAGCGTGGCTAACCGCCGCGTTGGGTGATAGCGCTGCGGCAGCTCGCCAGCTTGATCTCACTCTCACCGCCTTACCTACGCTCAGTCCGCACGTCCTTCGAGAGCCGGGCATGGCGGCTACCGTCGGGCGGGCGATGGCCTATCGTGCAGAGCTTGCCGCACACCGAGGTGACGCCGGCACGGCGGCGCTCTGGGCCGGACGAGTTCTTACCCTCTGGGCGCATAGTGATCCGTCGCTCGCACCAACGATTGTGCGCATGAAGGCGCTCGCAGCACAGCACTCCTAGCAGTTAGTTCCCGCCGTAAAGGCCCGACGTCGTGGCCACTCCATCTCCACTTGCTTAAGGAGGATCCGTGAACCGGTTCCAGCGCCGTCGCTGTACCAGTGTTGCATTCACATTCGTCGCATTCGTCGCACTCGCCTGTTCAAAAGGCGATGCGCCTGCCAAGGACTCCGCGATGAAAGTCGCCGGATCGCCCGCGGCCTCGCGCGCCGGCGCCCCGCGAGTCATGCCGGGAGCGCTTACGAAGCCTGTGGCGGATTACACCGGAGACGAGTTCGCCGACTTTGTCAGAAAGTTGCAATACATGGGCGGCGCAGAGCGCGAGCGCAAATGCAAGAACGATCCTGGGTGCGGAGCAACCAAGAATCCGAAACGCACGAAGGTCTCAGTGGACGCGGTTGCGACGCAGGACTCAATCTCGGCAGGCACGGTGCCGCCGTTCGGCGTCGTTTACATTCGCGCCATCAACAAGGGCGATGCTGAAGAGGCGCGGTATGGCCTGAAACCGGGCCCTACGCTCGAGTACTATTCGATCATCCTTCCGGATTCTGCGGGCGGCATGAAATGGCAGATCGAGATGTTCGACAAGAGGACGAAACAGCATGCGCCGGCCGGGTCGGGAACGTTCCGGAGCTGCGATCATGCATGGGTCGCGGGCGCAAAGGCAGATTTCAAGACGTGCGCCAACGCCGCGGCGAAGCGCGACTCGACCGTAAAGCTCGGCCTCGCGCTTCAAGGGATAGACGACGATCCGATGTGGGCGTCATGCTCAACAGGGTGCTGCGTCGTCGACAAGTAGGCTAACGCCGCCAAAGGAAGACAGAAGGGCGGAAGCGCATCTGCGTTTCCGCCCTTCTCGTTCCCTACAGCGCGAGGAGCAACGCTTTACAAGATTTGTCATCCTGAGCAAGCGAAGCGCGTCGAAGGATCTGCACCCCTTCCACGCAACAGCTCGTGCAGGGCCTTCGCCTCTGGCTCAGGACGACAAAGTCAAGACTCACCAACCCCGTATCGTTCCTTCAGCACGTTGAGATGATGCTTCGCGTGTCCCGCCATGATGTAGCCGAGCGCCCGCACGCTGACGCCGCCATTGTTCACGGTTCCGCGCCGAGCCCACGCTTCATCGGGTAGCGATTCAAACAGCCGCGTCGTGCTCTCGCGCACCAACAGAAGTTCCGACACGAGATCCGCCACACTGCGCACATCCGAGCCCGCCGTAACCGCATAGTCATTCTCTTCGAAGCCGGGCAGCGGCGTCGCGTCACCGCGCGCAATCCGCAACGCACGATAGGAGAAGATTCGCTCGGCGTCGATCATGTGGCCGATGAGCGTTCGCACCGTCCATTTGCCGTCGGCGTAACGGTACTCGCCCCTGGATTCGGGAACGGCGCCGAGCGCGGACGCGAGCTCCCCTTTCGATTGGCGCAGCACGGTCACGATGTCGCCATCAGGGACACGCGACACATAGCCGGCGTAAAACGGCGGATACTCGGTAGCGTCGGGCCGGGCGCGGAGTGTGGAGGTCATGTGTTCAGACGAAAATGTTGTCATCCCGCACGAGCGTCAGCGAGTGTCGGGATCTGGCTTGTGCCGCCGCGAAGCAGGTTGCGCGGCACGGAAAGTAGGTCCCGACAGCCGCTTCGCGACTGCGGGATGACATCACGCGGCTTGCTCGCGTCGCCACGCCAACAACACAATGCCTACAGCCGTGACACCGATCGCGACGAGCTGCGCCGATGTCACGGGCCCGACCATGTCGCTTTTCGCGCGGAAGAATTCGACAATGAAGCGCTCGATGCCGGCGAGCACGCAATACATACCAAACAGCCACCCAGAGCTGTGCGTATGCCGTCGGAAGCGCCAGAGAATGACGAACATCACGAGACCGAGGGCAACCTCCAGCAGCT
>JBDTXZ010000346.1:0-4846 GCA_040005935.1 bacterium
CGCGGCGCTCGCATCACTCCACGCGCACCGAATTGTTCCAGGTGCCAACGGCATGTTCCTGTCGACGCTCGTGCTCGACGGACAAGTACGCGGTACGTGGCGGCGAACGGTGCGCGCGAAAGCCGTGATGCTCGACGCGATCCCGTTCACTCGCATGAAATCGGCGGACAAGAAAGCGTTCGCAATTCCGGTCGAACGTTACGCAGAGTATCTCGGCACGCCGGTCACGATGGCGTGGGCCGACCGATGAGTATTCCGACGACGACCATCTCCGGCAATGATTGGGACGGGCGCGACATCTCCGGCGAAGTGCACGACCATGTCCTCTTTACGAACGTAGATCTCAGCGAGGTCACGAACGTCGGCGCCGTCTTTACGAAATGCACCTTTCGCAACTCGAAGTTCAATGCATCCCGACACACGGACGCCGCATTCGTGAACTGTTCATTCGGCGCCTGCAATTTTTTCGACGCGCGATTCGTGGATTGCAAGTTCGTCGGCAGCACGTTCGCCAAATGCTCCTTCGACACCACACAAGTCGTCGGCGGAAACTGGTCGCACGTTGGCATGCCCGGCGCCGATCTCCGTTCGGCCACCCTCAGCGGCGTGCGCCTGATCGAAGCAGACCTCACAGGTGTCCGCTGCCAGGATTCGTCGCTGCGTGACGTCGACCTGTCTGGTGCGATGCTGACACGCGCGAATTTTACGGACTGTGATCTGCGCGGCAGTGACCTGAGCTCGCTCGTGCCCGCCGACGTCGAGCTCAGGGGCGCCATCATCACATACCGTCAGGCCATTATGCTTGCTGTCGCGCTCGGCCTGGATGTGCGCGAGGACTAAAAGGTTTGTCATCCCGCAGGAGCGAGCGACTGTCGGGACCTGCTATCCATGCTCCGTGGCGTTCGTCGAGCGCCTGGACAGAAGATCCCGACAGTCGCTCGCTGCGCTCGCGCTTGCGGGATGACATCCATTCGCACGCTAACTGAACAGCATTCGGACGAGCATCACGCAACGGCAGCCATTCTCCCATGAATTGCGTCCACGCGTCGTCGAGCTTTTCGTAGGGACCGACGAACACCGTAGGATTGGACCGTGGCTCATCGTGGTAGAGCGCGACCATTGCGGGCGTATCAGTCGGATCAGCCCGGCGGGACCAGCGATACTCCTAGCCGGTCAAACGCCTCGCCGACCTGGTTGTACGGGCCAGTGTGTCGCACCGCGGCGCCACGAAAAGCTGGAACGTGCTTGATCTCGACATCCTTGGGATGACCTTCCCGAAAAAGGGGTCGCGCCAAGCTGCGAAATCTGTGCGCGCCAGTGCCGCTAACGTTGGAAAGGCGCGCGATCTGGGGGATCGAACGGCAGACCAGGAATGGTTAGGTACCTCAACTCCTGCACGAGGCTGCGCCCGTTTGAAGTGAGTCGCCGAGCGGCGACCATGTTCTGTACGTACCAATCGCCGCGGTTGGTATTCAGGTCCAGATAGTTCACCCCACCGTAGCCCGACGACGCGTGGATGATCTCCCCGTTGCCGACGTAAATCGCCACGTGCGAGATCGCCTCACCCTTCTCGGCGAACAGCATGATGTCGCCCGGTAGCAGTTTGGAAAAACTCACTGCGACTCCCTGGCCCGCGCGCGCTTGTTCGCGCGAGGTGCGTGGAAGCTGGATGCCATGCTTCGCAAACACGTACTTCGTGAAACCCGAACAATCGAAGCCTGTCTCAGGCGTGTTGCCGCCCCACGTGTACGGTGTGCCGATATACTTGTCCGCCGTGCTGAGCACACGCGCAACCGTGGCTGTCGCTGCGGGCGACCTGGGAATGCGCGCGCTCGGTGATCGCGTCGACGTGCCGCCGCGTGAGCCGATTGCTCCGCCAGCGAGAATCACCGCCGACAGGACTGTTGAGGGCGATGCCGCGAGCGTGCCTTGTGCACATGCGGCGACCAGAAGCACGCAGCACACAGCGAGACCGGACCGAAGGATCATCCGCGAAGTCATGCCCCGCTAAAGGCAGCTTCGGCGCCATGGGAGTGCTGAATGCTAAGGCGTTGATTGCCAACACGTTATCGTCGCGAGACGATTTGTGCGCGCGAGAAATTGTCCGCTTTGAACGACAGCAAGGTGCCGCGAATGAGGACAGCCGTTCGCCTATCTCTTCGACAGCGCGACGCAGCTCGCGATCGTGCCGCGATGCTCCGCCGCATCGCACCACGCTCCGGCAACTGCCTTTGCTGCGGTCGAGTCGCGAAGGTATCCGAACAGGTCGTGCGCCTCTTCGGCATGCCCAGTGACAACATCGGTGATTCCGCGCACGTCGCGCGTTCGTGCGGAGAGCGAGTCGATTTCAACCAACCGCGCAGCGAATGGGTCGTCGGCGTTCACCGCATTCACCCACGAGCGAACACCGCGTGGCAGCGACACCTCGCCCATGTCGCCCAGCAGGAGCTCACGCAACTCGCTGTTCCCGATTGGCGATCCCATGGTCACCAACCGCTCGACCTCCGGCACGTCGATGTCGCTGCGCCCGCCGCGATGCTGCAAGTGGCTCCACGTGACCAGTGCGCCGAGGCTGTGCGCCACAATGATGACGGGTCGTCCGTCGGCATGCGCGCGCGCAATCGCGTCTGCCACGCGACCCTCGGCCGCACATCGCAACGCCGGATCTCCAATGAACCGGAGGTCGCCGGCGATGCCGCGCGCTCCGTCGCCGATGGAATCTTCAGCGGTCGCTTGCACGAGGTCGCTTGCTATGAGAGCGAGCGAGCGAAAGATGGAACTCGGCGAGATCCCGACGTCGGGATTGTTGGTGTTCGTCTCGCATGATGTGGCATTGCCCAGCACGGCTCGGCGGACGTCCATCAGGTCCGCGTACCACACGAGCCGAATGTCGTCGCTCTCCAACAGGGAATCACCCGTAGCGCGAAATGCACCCTCACGGAGTGCGTGGAGCGCATCGCGATGAAAGTCTGCGGAGTCGCGCGCAAGGAATCCGCGCCCGTGGACGACGAGCACCACGGGTCGGCGGGGGGCAGTCTGCTCGAAAGGGAGCAGCGGAAGCGTCGCCGAAGAAGCCGCGAGCGAAAGCGCGAGAAGAAGGGAGATTGGGTTCATGCGTGGAGGATTCTACGTACAAATCGCCAGTCAGTTCCGGAATGGCCGAAGAATGTCACGCCAAGTGTGCCTGCGATGGGCCCACGTCGTCGATTTGCATGTAAAGTGTTGCCGGCGACCGTCCGCCGACGTCTTTTTGGCATGAGGAGGTGGCCAAAAAATGGCTACGCACGAAGTTTTTCCACTGGCGGATGTTCAGAGCATCGAGGCGCGATTCTTCGACGTCTCTCTCGATATGCTGTGTTGTCTGGACTACAGCGGGCATTTCACGCGCCTCAGTCCAGCTTGGGAGCGGACGCTGGGATTCACGCGCGAGGAACTGATGTCATGTCAGTTCATCGATTTCGTCCATCCCGACGATCGCGAGCGCACGCTGGCGCAAAACGGTGTCGTCCGGACAGGCGGGCAAGCGATCTCCTTCGAAAATCGCTACCGGTGCAAGGATGGGTCGTATAAATGGCTCCGCTGGAACGCGACGACAGTCCCTTCCGAGCGCACCATCTATTCTGTCGCGCGTGACATCACCGACCAGAAGCGGATAGAGGAAGAGCGCGAGCAGCTCGTGCGTGAGTTGCAAGCAGCGCTTGCCGAAATCCGGACACTCCACGATATCCTGCCCATCTGCTCATACTGCAAGAAGATTCGCGACGAAAAGAACGCATGGCAGTCGGTGGAATCCTATATCTCCGGCCACACCAAGACGAAGTTCAGCCACGCCATCTGTCCGTCGTGCTATGCGAGCGAAGTCATGCCGCAATTCCGGGCACTCGAGAACGAGTAGGATCGAGCTGGTCCGCGGCCGGGCGAGGCACGAACCACGCGTTGAACGTATTCTTGTCGCACCCCATGTCACTTCGGAGTTGCGCAGAATGATACCTCCATCAACGCCGACCCTGTTCGAATGGGTCGGCGGCATGCCAGCCCTCGAGAATCTCATCGCGCGTTTCTATGAGACCGTAAAGGCCGACGATCTCATCGGCCCAGTGTTCGCGCACATGAGTGGCGAACATCCGCGCTTCGTTGCCGCGTTCATCGCGGAAGTCTTCGGCGGTCCGACAACGTATTCGGAAACGCGCGGAGGCCACGCGCACATGATCAGGCAGCACCTCGAACGGCATCTCACGCAGGCGCAGCGCGAGCGCTGGATCTCGCTGTTGCTCGCCACCGCAAACGAAGTCGGCGTACCGGATGACCCCGAGTTTCGCTCGGCGCTCGTCGCCTATCTCGAGTGGGGGTCGCGACTCGCGGTGCTGAACTCGCAACCTGGCGTGGAAGCGCCCCCGGAGTCTCCGATGCCCAAGTGGGGTTGGGGAGTGCCCGGTGGTCCGTACCAGCCGTAGGCAGACTGTTGCCCCTTGCGCGTTACGGGCGTCTTGGCCTATGATGACAAAGTCGAACACCACACCGCGCCACAAATAATGTCCTTCGCTTCGTCCGTCCGCATTTCGCTTATTAGCGTAGCCTCCGTATCACTTACGGAGGTAATTCGCATGCGAGAGGGTACGACGGCGTAGAGCACCAACGACCGCGACCCCTCTCGAAACGGGAGGGGTCGCGCGCATCTCGAGTCGCGCGGCCCGTCCCTCTCTGGACGGGCCGCTGTCGCATTCACCACCTCGAGAGGCGACATGCGATCGGACACCATCAAGCGCGGCATGGAACGCGCGCCACACCGCAGCCTGCTGCGCGCAACCGGACAGGTGAAGGACGGCGAGTGGGATCGCCCGTTCGT
>JBDTXZ010000347.1:0-4827 GCA_040005935.1 bacterium
GTCGAAGTCGTTCGCCTCGATGGCACCAAGGATGGCTGCATATCCCATCGCGCAGGCCGTCGCGCATCGGCGCGCGTCCGGGGAGAGGAGGGCGATGCCAGGCAGTGCCTGCGCGTACAGGGCGCGTGCGCGCTCGATTTCGAACTGCACCAACGATTTCCAGCGCGCATCGGTGCCGAGCCGGCTCGAGAGCACGTCGGCCCGATTGAGTCCGAACTGCGCCAGATCGCTATCGGGGAGGTAGCAGCGGCCGCTCCGCGCGTCTTCACCCACATCGCGCAATATGTTCGTGAGCTGCATTGCCACGCCGAGTGTGCGCGCGTGCCGCAGAGCGCGAGCGCGTGCTGCTTCGTCTCCGTTCACACCGAACACGTGCGCGCACATTTCGCCGACACTGCTGGCGACACCTTCGCAATAGTGAGACAGGTCGTCCCATGTCGCATAGCGCGCCGGAGCGCAGTCACGCGCAACCCCGTCGAGGAGTTCGTACAGCACGGCGGTCGGAACGTGGTAGCGACGCGCGGCCAGCAAGAGCTCCCGGAATACGGGCCCTGTTGGCTGGCCTGCGAGGGCGTCGTCGAGACGCTGCCGGTAGCTGCGCAGCAATACGGCCACGTCTGGCGATGGCCGGGGCTGGTGATCGTCGACGAGGTCGTCGGCGACTCGACAGAACGCGTACAGCGCGAATGCAGCGCGTCGTTTATCGGATGGGAGGAAGCGACTCGCGAGCCAGAAGGTGCGCGCGTGCGTGCGTACGATGCGCCGGCAGTGCGCTTCGTCGTTCGTGATCATTGACGCGTCCGTCGTGGGCAATGAGGGTCAGACAAGGTGCCGTCACGCCCACGCCGCGATGGCGTCTGCGAAAAAGCGGTGTGAGTAATGGCCTCGTCAACGTGCGAGCAAACGCCAACGAAGCCCGATTGTGATACGTGCGCGAGGAAGCAACGGATCCGTCAGCGCCTATACACCATTTCCGTGCCGTCAGTGTTCTGGAGCACGATGGTACGTCCCGCTGCCGTACCGGAAAACTGGTAGCCGTTCCGAATGTCGGTGAATGCGAGGTAGGCGAAGTCGCGGATAATCGTCCAGCTTCCAGAGCCACTCTGGACAAGCAGTTGGCCTGCGCCCGCATTCGATCTCAGCTTTATGGTTTCCGTCCAGCTGTGGTCTGGGCTGAGTGTGAGCTGGCCCGAAATGATCAGTGCAGTTACGCTGTCGAGTTGCCGAGCTGCCGGCAGGGGCGCTCCGGCGACGCTTACCAATTGGTAGTCGCCGACAATGTTTTCGGGTCGAGTGCTTTCGTCAATTTCGTTGGTGCATGCCCCGAGAAAAAAGACTGCGATGACAGCGACTAGGCGGCGCATGGTGAGGGAGGGAATGGGGGACGGACAAAGGGGGCGAGCCACGTGTCGTGGTATGGGACGCATGGGGCGGTCCACAGTCTGACGCAGGGTGTTGACCAAGCAAGACACTCCTGTCGAGCCCGCGCTACACTTTTTGGTGCAAACGGACTCAAGTGGGAATCTTGACAAGACGGAAGTCGTTTGTCTGTAATGCCTTACGCCACACGAACTCCTTGGATTCTTCGGCATCTGAATTGCCGGGTGAGTTTCTCCAGAAATCATGAAGGCAGCAAGACTGGTACGTCCCACGATGCGGTCAGATGCGGTATAGCGTCGTTGGTGTTCGTCTATTCGATGGTTGTTATTTCCGTCCGTGAGGAACCACATGCGCACGTTCGCCCTCCATTTCGTTGCCGTCGCTGTCGCCGTTACGGCGTCACAGGCATCGGCTCAGACCCACATTTATACCCTGAACGGTACGCTCACCGATCAGAATAACGCTTCCAGCCTCGTCGCACACGGCGGTGCACTGAACGGCGGGGGCGGTTATGACTTCGGGTTGAATCAGGGTCTTTCGCTCGCCAACGTCTTCAATCAAGGCAAGTACGCCAACGGCGTGTACGCGATCTTCATTCGCGCCGCGTTTGCGAATGTGCAGAACCCTGGCACGAACGGCGGGCAGTCGAAGGTCATCGACTACAATGATCGCACGAACGACAAGGGGCTCTATGTCGTTCCCGGACTCGGTGCGAGTGGCGATGTTGAACTCATTGCGAGCAGCAACCACCAGTCGCTCATCTCGAACCAGACGCAGAACAATGTGTTCGCGGTATATACCGTTACGCGCGATGTGGCTGGGCTCATGCACTTCTTCATCAACGGTACGTATCTGGCCGATATGACCTTTGTTGACGCAGCGGGCGATGCACGCTTCAGCGCCCCGGGTGCGATCGCGCAGTTCTTCCGCGATGACGTCTCGCCGGGTTCGGATGACGCAAATTTCGGCAGCGTGAACTACATCAGCATCTACGATCACGCCCTCGGCATTGAAGACGTCGCCGTGTTCGCGTCGCGAATTCCGCCTGAGATCGTGGCGCCGGAGCCGGCAAGCATGGTTCTTCTCGCCACAGGTTTGGTCGGCGTATTCGGCGCGGTTCGCCGCCGCAGCAAGGCCTGATACCACCGGTAAGCAGAAGGGTTGGACGCTCTGACGGGGGCGTACAATAATGGGGAGAGTTCGCTGGTCCGGAACTCTCCCCATCCTCGTATTCTGCGCGTGCCACCACACACTACGTCGATCGCCGCACGAAAATGCGAGAGAGGGGACTCGAACCCCTAAGCCTTGCGGCGCCAGATCCTAAGTCTGGTGCGTCTGCCAGTTTCGCCACTCTCGCGTTTGGGCAACGTAAGACATTCGTCTCAATCGGGGTAGCCGCTCGGCCTGCGCTCATATGCGGCCATTAGGTGAATGGCTGACACAAAAAGCCCCCGGGAATTTCCCGGGGGCTTCTCTTCTCGAGAAAGTTGCTGGCCGATTATTGATCGGTCTACTGAACCCTGATCGTCACTACCCGCGTCGTCCCGTTTTGGCCGATGTCGTACACGAGGAACGATACGACGTCGCCGCTCTTGACCTTCGAGAGCACGGCATCGAGATCCGCGGCCGAGTGGAGCGCGTGCCGGGGACCCGGGTTGAGAACGTCGACAATAATGGTCCCGTCTGCGAACAGCTTTTGATACGAAGGCCCTGTCACGCTCACATCGCTCACGATGAGCCCACGGCGGAACGGCTCATCAACCTTTGCACGAACGTCCGCTGACAGTGGCTCCACGGTGATCCCCATCTTGTCGAGCTTGCGAGATTCGGTCGGGGTGTTTTCGGCTGGTGTCACGCGCGCCCGATTGGACGATGCGACCTGGTTCTCCTCATCCGGAGCTTCAGTCAGCTTCACGCGGAAGGTTTTCTTCGAGCCGAAGCGCATCACGTCGAAGCTCACGGTCTCGCCCGGCTTATGGCTGCGAACGATCCGCTGCAACGTACTCATGCGATCAGTGGGCTTACCGTCTGCCGCGATGATCACATCGCCAGCCTCGATACCTGCGTCCTTGGCCGCGCTTGGCCCGTCAGCCGGGTACCCGCCGACGAGCACTCCCGCCACGCGATCCAATCCGGCGGCCTTGGCGTCGTCAGCAGAAGCGTCACCGATCCGCACTCCAATGACAGCGCGACGCACCTTGCCGTACGAAATGAGGTCGTCCATAACCTGCTTCGCCAGCGACACCGGAATAGCGAACCCGTATCCGGCGTACAATCCCGTGCTGCTGGCAATAGCGCTATTGATCCCTATGACCTCACCCCGAATGTTGACGAGCGGCCCGCCCGAGTTACCTGGATTGATGGCGGCGTCCGTCTGGATGTAGTCCGTAATCGCATAGCTGCCCGGCAGCAGGCCGGGAAGCGGGCGTCCCTTTGCGCTGATGATGCCCGCGGTAACCGTGAAATCGAGGCCAAGGGGGTTACCGATCGCGACGACCCACTGGCCGACGCGTGCGACGTTGTCGTCACCGAGCGCGGCGACGGGAAGGTTGTTCCCGTCCACCTTGATGACGGCAACGTCTGTCGTCGGATCCCGACCGATGACCTTGGCCGTGAAGCTTCGCTTGTCGAGGAGCGTGACCGTCACCTTGTCCGCATCCGCAACAACGTGATTGTTGGTGAGGATGTATCCGTCCTTGGATACGATGAAGCCGGTGCCGCTCGCTTCCTGTGCCTGTTCCTTAGGGCCCTGCTGTTGTTCGAAATTCCGAAAGAAATCATCGATTCCGCCGCCCTGCGGGGCGCGCGGGTTGCGCGAGCGAACCGTGCGCACGCGTTGCGTCTGAATCGACACAACGCTTGGCGTCACGTGATCGGCGATTGCCTCGAACGCGCTTCCGGTTTCGGCGAGCGACTGCACCTGCGACGACGCGACCTTGGCGCCCTTGCCGTCTTGTGCGAAGCCGAAGCGGGTGAGATCAAATCCAGACGCGAAGAGAAGTCCGCAAATGAATGCGGTTACGACCGCGGCGCCCAGGCGCGCGCGAGAATTCCGTGTAGCCATTCTACCTGTCCTGAGAGAGTCCGTTGTTCATGCGACCGACTGTTGTACACACAGCGGGGCGCCGTGTGTTCCCCTAATAGACACGTACGGCGCCCGACTGGTTTCCGATGAGCCCGGACGCTACCCGGCCTCGACCAGCCTATTTCTTGTCGTCAACGATTTCGTAGTCTGCTTCCACAACATCGTCGGCAGGTTTCGCACCGCCAGCGCCATCAGCCTGCTGTCCCGATGCCTGTTCTCCACCGGTATTCGCGGCTGATTCGGCTGCCTGATTCTGGGCATAGAAAGACTGTCCAGCTTCGCCAAACGACTTGCTGAGCTCTTCCTGGGCGGCCTTGATCTCGTTCAGGTCGTCACCGCGCAACGCCTTCCGTGCCCGCTCG
>JBDTXZ010000348.1:0-4827 GCA_040005935.1 bacterium
ACCGGCGCAACGAGTGAACCGGTGACGGCTGTGGTGCTGTACACCTTGAGCGGTATCGTGGCGCTGGACGGATTACCCTCGTAGAGTACAATGCTCCATCCGGCGAGCGACGTACCCAGTGGTCCTTCAATCTCGATGGCCTCGCCGACATCGGTGCCGCTGTTGTCGTAATGGATCTCACTGAAGCGAATGTCGGGCGGCATGTACGGCGCTGTACCATTGACGTGCAGCGCGGCGGTGCCAATGACGCTGCCTGATGTCGCCGTGATACTCGCGTCCCCGCCGGCGATGCCCGTTGCGAGACCCAACGAATTCACCGTCGCGATGCTTGCCGCGGACGTTCCCCACGTAAACGTCACGCTGGGAATCGGCTGGTTCGACGCATCGTAGGCGATGGCAGTGAACTGCTGCGTGCCACCCTGATTGATCGCGGCCGGCGTTGGCGTAACCGTAATTGTGGTGACAACGGGTGCGGCGTTCACATGGAGCGCAGCGGTCCCGACGACGGTGCCCGATGTAGCCGTAATGTTGGCGTCGCCCGCCGAAACGCCTGTGGCGAGTCCGGATGCGTTGGCGGTAGCGACCGTGCCGTCCGAGCTGGCCCAGGTGAAGGTCACGCCACCGATCGTGTTGTTCGACGCATCCTTCGCGGTGGCCGTGAACTGTTGCGTGCCTCCCGCGGTGATTGTCGTTGCAGCTGGTGCAACGTCGATGTGATCGACGGGTGCCGTAACGCCGCTGTCGTCATCGTTGCATGCGCCGAAATCTGCGACTGGCGCCAATGCCCACGTGCCATCCGGCTTGCGCTGGATAGAAATATTCGATGACGATCCAGACGCAGGATTCTCGGTGAGCCCTACATCGAACGCGTGCAGTCCGGCCGCGATCCCATTTGACGCGATGACGTCTCCGATCCCTGACGTCGCGTAGGCGAGAAACTCAACCACCTGGTTCGACGGATCGACCAGGGCGAACGCGTCGTTCGCTCCATTCTGAAACGAGTCCTGCGCATTGTAGGCAAAGAACAGAGCGCCGCGCGTTCCGCACGACGCCGGGATAATACCGGTGAGCGTAATCGAACCAGGCGAGGTGTAGACGACGGCCGCCGACTTGGTCGATCCGTTGTAGCGTACGATCTGGTATCCGGCGAGGTCGGTTCCCGCTGGTCCGGAGATCTCGATCTTTTCTGTTCCTGCGCTATCGGTACCAGGATTGTTGTAGTGAAACTCGCTCACACGAACTGAGGGCCCCGCCGACTGCATCGTGATGCCTTGCTTCGCCGGCGCTGGAGCCTTGCTCAATCCCGAGGGGCCGACGACGGTCTCGGAGGTACAGGCAACGAGCGCGAGCCCGACTGCTGCGATGCGCAGCATTCGATTGGTGAAGAGTCGCATTTTTTTTGATGTGTGGGCGGGAGTCCGTACGGGCCGGCGTCGACCGCGCGAGTAACTTCTTGCAAGCGGGAAGGTATGAGCGACGCGCACACGGGGCAAACGTGTACGGTCACGGCTCACCCGCGCACGGTCACGAGCGTGTCACAAATTGGTTTCCGGCACCTCGGCTCCGGCCGCGGCCGAAATACAATCTGCAACTGCTTCCGTCGCGGGTTGCGCTGAAACAACGCGGATTCTGCATTTTATTGATCCGCGCTTTGTCCGCGAGATCCGGGATAAGGCAGTTGTCGTTTCCGGTAGCCTTTAACGCTTCAATGGGAACACCGACTTTGCGACGCGACCCTTTGGGCCCACGACATAACCCGTAGCGCCGCCAAACTGGATGGAGTTGTATCCCACTGAATCAGATGCTACCCACGTCCTACCGCCGTCACTCGAGACGTCAGTTCCGCTGATTCCAACGGCCACCAGTTTTCGCCCCGCCGTTCCCGGCACGTACTCTACCGCCGAGCGAAAGCCCGTGGGCGAGGACGCGCTGTCGACAAGTGTCCACGTGCGCCCCGCATCCGTCGTAAGAGCCAGGTTACGTCCGCCCAACGTCGGCTTCTGATAATCGCCGCCAGTGATCACGCCATGCGTGGCATCGCGAAACGCGACCGAAAACACGCCCTCCGACGCAGTGCCCGCACGAAGTGGCGCGTCACTCACCGTCCAGCTCCGGCCGCGATCCGACGAATGAAACACGCGAGCGACCGTCGCTCCGCCAGTAACGAACCACACGTCGCTCCGACCGTAAACCGCAATGCAGCTTCCACTCGCCGCAAATGCACCCTCGTTCGCCAGCGAATTCGGCATCCGGTCCACGGGTATTTCTTTCCAGCTGTCTCCGCCGTCGCTCGTCGTCATCAGAAGAAAATGACCGTCGACGGAATCGCTCACTGCGATGCCATGCTTCGCATCCCAAAATCGTATCGCGTCGAAAAACGAACCCTTACGAAGGCTCACGAAGCGCACTGACCACGTTCGCCCGCCGTTGGTCGTACGAAAGATGCGCGACGAATCTCCGATACTCATCGCGAACGCAGTGCGCACCGAGGTCGCGGCGATCGAGCGCAAATCCAGCGACGCTGCGCCTGAGACGGTGTCCATCGTCCAGGTTGCGCCACCGTTCGTCGTATGAAGCACAGTTCCACGCTGGCCACTCGCCCATGCGACACTCGGCGAAACAACGCTAAGCCCGCGCAACTCGACCTGCGTGCCAGTCGGTTGCGCAACCCACTGCGCCAGCACGGGCTGCGCGAACACCGCGAGCGTGAACAGATGGTGAAACCCTGAGCGAATTCGCATGCATCCAGTAGTTAGGGCGGCCGGAGAACAGCGTGAGGTATGGAGTATGCTTCAGGTGCGGTCCCCGAGGCCAGCGCCACTGAAATCCTTTGGCGCGACGGACCTCTCAGGAGGACGGCATGCTGACCGGTGATGAGCGCGAATCTTTCGCATTGCATGTGATGGAAGAGGTTCGCCGATGGCCAGGTGTCGAAATGCGTCCGCATGCCAGCGCCGAGGAACCGGGCGCCGAGGACGCCGCTGGAAGCGTGACGCTCACGAGAGAACGCGGCGTGCTACTCTGATTCGGCCGCAGCGTCTGGCGGTTTTTGGGCAGCGGTGGCGAGGCCCCACACCAACGCTACCAACAGCAGCAGGTAACCAACGCTCGTAATTCCGCGCGCCATTCCCTTGTCGTGCGCAAGCCACCCGAGCCGGCCGAGCAGGTATTCCCAGTCATGCTCTCCGCCGCCAACGAGCGGCAGTTCCTGTGCCCGCGCGTCGGCAACGTACACGGCGATGTTCCCGCAATTCTGCGCGATCCACCAGAGTGCGACACTCGCGGCATGCTGGTCGCCACGACGCACGAAGTAGCCGAGAAACGCCGCGGGCATGATGAGCTGAAACAGTGTTCCGCCCGCAAATCCGATGAACTCGCCAAACGGGCCGAATACGAGGTGGCCGGTTTCGTGGATCGCGAGATCCACGCTGTCGATGAGGGAGCCCTCTCCCTGATGAGACAAGCCATAGACGCCGTACGCGAAAAGAACGATTGTGAGGAGGCGCCGCGCTGTAGGATTCACGCGGGGAAACCTCGCGCCTCGTGGCGCCGTACGGGCACATACCGGACGGTTCGCAGAACGCGGCCGTTTGTCATCGCATTCTCTGTGGGAGTTGGCTCATGTCGATGCTGATCAAGGCACTCGTGCTCAAATTCATCGCCGGCAGGACGGTCGGTGGCGTGTTTGGCCTGTTGACGATGCTGCTGGTCCCACTCGCCGGCGTGCTGAAGTTCATCGGCATCCCCATGTTGATCGTGCTCGCGCTGATTGGTGCGCCGATCTTCCTGATACTCGGCGCAATCGGACTGCCGTCGATGCTCGTCGTGGGAATCGGCGGCGCGCTCCTCCTCATCCTGGGCGTGTTCCTGGCGCTCGGCGTGATCGCGATCAAGATCGCGCTGCCAATCATTCTCATTGTGTGGTTCGTGAAGTGGCTGCGGCGGCCGCGGTCCTCGTCGCCAATCGTCTCGCCGGACGTGGAGCCTGGGCTCGGCGAAACCTAGTGCCGGCTCCTCGTAGGCCTAGGCAGTGACTGGCCCGGTTTAGGCCGAGCGCGCCGATGTCGATTCGCGAACACGCGACACGGTCACCGCAGCGATCCCGTCGCTGACGAGCGAGCGGGAGAGTTCTTGCCAATCGCGTTCCCTTCACCCAGCACATGCCAATGCGCTTCCCTTTTCGCGTTGTCGCCCCGCTCGCCGCGTTGTTCGTCGCTACGGGAAGCGCCAGCGCACCAGACGACCTCGACACCTTCGTCATGGATCAGATCTCCCGCCGTCACATAGCTGGCTTGTCGCTCGCCGTCATGCAGGACGGAAAGATCGTCGCGACGCGCGCGTACGGCGTCACCGATGGCGATGCCGAACGACCCGTGACGACCAACACGCTCTTTCAGGCCGGCTCCATCAGCAAATCGGTCGCGGCACTCGGCGCGCTCCATCTGGTCGAGCAGGGCAAGCTCGCGCTCGACACCGATGTGAACACAACGCTGAAGACCTGGAAACTTCCATCAAGCGTATTCACCACGACAAAGCCCGTCACCCTGCGCGGACTGCTATCGCATTCGGCCGGACTCACTGTGCACGGCTTCCCGGGCTACGACACGGACGCCCCGATGCCCACGCTTGTGCAGGTCCTCGATGGCGCTCGGCCCGCGAACACTGCGGCCATTCGTAACGATACCACTCCCGGCGCACGGTGGAACTATTCAGGTGGCGGCTACACGATCATGCAGCAGATGATGATCGACGTCACCGGCCAGAACTTTCCGTCATATATGGATGACGCGGTGATCGGGCCGCTCGGCATGACGCGCAGCAGCTATG
>JBDTXZ010000349.1:0-4797 GCA_040005935.1 bacterium
TCGACACCTGCGTGCCGTTCAGCCAGTATTCACCGGCATTCGGCGTGTCGAGGCAACCGATGACGTTCATTAGCGTGGACTTGCCCGAACCCGACGGTCCCATGATGGCGACATATTCATTGCGCTGAATGGCGAGATCGACTCCACGCAATGCGCGCACGATTTCGCCACCCATATCGTATTCGCGCTTGATACCGCGCGTGACGATGACCCATTCCTTGTCGGGGGCGTCGCCCTGCGCTGCGACCACCGCCTGCCGCTCGGCTGTCATGCCAAGCGGCGCTTCCAATGTTTCGTGGCTCACGATTTGGTCGCCGTTGCCGGCTTCTTGGGGTCAACCTTCGTTTCGCGAACGACCGCGCCATCCTTGAGCTCGCGGATCGCCTGATAGGTGCCGGCGACGATCTTGTCGCCCGACTTGAGGCCACTGATCACCTCGAAGTGCTTCTCACCAGCGATCCCTACCTTTACGGGCCGGAACGTCACTTTGTTGTCGGAACCTACTACGAAGACCCCTTCTACGTCCTTCTTGCCAACTTCCTTCTTCGGGCGGGCCTTGCCCAGACCCACTGCCGTGTCGCCCTTGGTGAGCGACTCATTCTCGCGAACAGTCAGCGCGATAATCGGAATTGAAAGCGCCTGCTTCCGGGTATCGGTGATGATTTTTGCCGTGGCCGAGAAGTCGGGGCGCGTTTCTGCAGGCGTGTTGACGAGCTGGATAGTGACCTCGTAGTCCACCGCCTGGTCGGTGCCGGAGCTCGCTGTCGCGCTCTTCACGGCGCTGTTCGAAATCTTCGTTACACGGCCAATGAACGTCGTATCCGGAAACGCGTCGATCTGGATGACGGCCGAGTCGCCGAGGGCGATGCGTGCAACGTCGGTTTCGTCGACCTTGACCTTGGTCTCAAGGACACTCATGTCGGCGATGGTCAGCAACGTCGCAGCGTCCTTGTTCATGGTGCCCTGGATGGCCGTTTCGCCATTCTCGACGACGAGGCGGGTCACACGGCCGGACATTGGAGCGTAGATCGACGTCTTGCCGAGCGCGCTCTGAGCGTCACGCAGGAGAGCGCTGGACTGGTCAACCGAGTGCCTGGAGGCGTCGTATTGCGCCTTGTTGACGTCGGCAGTCGTGCGGAGCTGCTCCATCTGCTCATCGGAGATGAGCTGCGGATTTGACTTCTTCATCTTTGCCATGCGGTCGTAGCTCGCCTGCGCCTGCGACATGTTCGCATTCGCCTGCGCCAGCTGCGCGCGGGCCGACGCCACGGACGCCTGCATGCGCTCAACGGCCGCCTGCGCCTGCTGGGCGTCGATTTGGAGCAGGAACTGGCCCTTGGTGACCATCTGGCCTTCCTTCACGGCGAGCTTGACGATTTTGCCCGAGATGTCGGAGCTCAGGTCCACCTTGGTTTGCGGGCGAACCTGACCGCTGGCCGTCACGGAGGCCACCAGGTCACGGGCCTGCACCTGCTCGATGCGGACTTCCGTCGCCTTGTCGCGTCGTTTCATGGCGGTCAGCGCACCAACCGCCACCAACACGAGGATCACCCCGCCGAACACTGAAAATTTCACACGCTTGCTCATAATTGGATTCTCGGTGGGGTGATACTAGCGGAGAGGGTGCCCAACCGCGTTCTCTAGCGCGGCGAAGGCCTTGTGGTAGTCGTAAACCGCATTCACGCGGTCGATCAATGCCTGTTCGTAGCTGCCTCGCGATACGACCACGTCGAGGAACGTCGACGCTCCAACCTTGTACCGCTCTTCGGCGAAGGAGAGCTCTTCCTTGGCCTTCGATGCATTCTGCTCCTGAAGCGCGACGGTCTGAATCGACGTCGTAAGCGTGCGATAGGCCTGCGTGACATCGGCGGTCAGGGCCAAGTCCTTCGCCTTGACGTTGTAGACGGCGTCTTCCTTTTCTACCTGTGCCCGCTGGACACGCTCTTCGCGGCCAAAGTTGTCGAAGATGGGGATCGAGAGCGACGCATTGAGGGCAAGCGGAGAACGCTGAAAGCTGAATGGGAACTGACTATTCTGCGAGCGAATCGCGTCGGCCTGCGTCTGCGTGAACTGGTACCGGGTGCCGTTGCAGCCTGCACTCGGCAAGCCGACTCGCGTGCGAATGGAGTCCTGCTGAAAGCAGCCGATCTGGGCCCCGATCACTTGTGACTGCGCGAGGCCAACCAGGTAATCGCTATTGGTGTACTGGTATGAATTGCCGCCCACGCCAGTGCTCAACGAGAGCGTCGGCGTATACGCTGACTTGGCAACCTGCACGTTCAGTTCCGCAGACCGGTCACGAGCACGCAGCGCGACAATTGCCGGATTCTGCCGGCGCGCATCGTCGAGCAGCGTTCCGAGGTTGAAGTTCGGCGTGACGATGGGAAAATCAGTGACCAGCTGGACGCTGTCCGGTTGAGCGACTCCCATCAGCTGATACAATCGCAGCTTCTCGATCTCCACGTTGTTGCGCTCGCGGAGGAGTGCAACCTGCGATTGCCCAAGCGCGACTTCGGCGCGGCGAATGTCGAGCGACGTTCCGGAGCCAACCGCAACCTTTGCCTTGTTGAGATCGAGCTGGCCTTGCGCCGTCAAGACGAGCGTGTCCTGGAGCGCGGAGCGAGCCTGCGCCTGGAGGACGCTGAGGTATTGCTGGGTAACGTTCGACCGGAGCAACTCCGCGGAGCCCGTGATGTCGGCCTCGACTGCGTCACGGTTGGCCGCCGCCGCCTTGGGCGTAAGGAACGTGGATTTGTTCACGCGATAGTTCAGTCCGACATTGTATCCGGACTGAAGCGTCGCCGAACTGTTGCTGAACGATTGGCCGCTGAAGACCTGTTGGCCAGCTTGCTGGTAGCGGCTGCTGAATGAGGCGTCGGCGGATGGGAGCAGGGCACCCCTAGCGCTGCGAACGGCGGCATCAGCCGTCCGGCGTGCGCTGGATTGCGAGAGGTAGACGGGATTGTTCCGCCGGGCGAGCGTGATCGCGTCGTCCAGAGTGAGCATGGCGCTGTTGGGAGTCGTTGCACCTTGCGCCCCGGCAACTGGGGCAACAGCGGCGGCAACGGCGAGCGCGAACACCAAAGTACGCATCGGAGGGAAATTCCTGTGTGTTGGGTCAGCGGGCACTACGGAGGGTCAAAAAGGATGTTTCAATTCGCCGCGGGCCCGACTGGGCGGCCGGCGACAGTCGTCACGCTGCGAATGAATGGGTCACGCTGTGTCGTCAGGGCCAGGCGCAACGAAGACCTTCGCACGAACCTTCTCGCGGATGTGCGCATAGATCGCAGCGCCCTTGGCCGCGGTAGCAAAGCTTGGCCGGCCGATCGAGCCGGAGCTTTCCTGTGGGACGCGCAGCCATCCACGCCGGTATCGCCGAAGCTCGTCACGCGACATCATATAGTCCTCGGCGAGCTCCATGCGGACGAGGTGCGGCGCGAGATACAACAGCAGTGACGTATCCACCTCGTCGCCGTGCATCGGCTCGGACTGCGCCTCGAGGAATTGCTGGACATTCACTGCGAAGATATCCACGACGCGCACCCGTGCCTTCGTCGTAATCACAGTGGCCATTGCTTCCTGATGCGGATCATGTTCGTGCGCCGTGAGTAGAATGAATTCCTTCACCCCGGTGGACTCCCACGTGTCGAGCAGATCATTGAGCATCCGGTGCAACGTCTTTTTGCGGACCGACGCATTGCCTGGAAAGCCGCGCTCAGTGGCGACATTGACGCCATACTCGATCGTGGGCGCGCGTAGAATCTGGAACTCTGCCGACAAATCGTCGCACAGATGCTCGACGATGAGCGTATCCGCGCCGAGGGGCAGGTGGCGGCCATGTTGCTCGCAGGTCCCTACCGGCACGATCAACCGTGCGTCACGCGCGAGCGCGGCGCCGATTTCATCGGGGCGCATTTCCTTGATGCGACGAGGTAGAAGCGTAGGCGCCGCCGGGGCTTCGGACGTCGCGGGCGCGGAGTAAGTCATTCTGATCGACACGGAGAAACGGTTCCTGCCGACTGCGGGTGCGCGCGCGCTCTTCGCGCCTGCAGCCATCGCCATCGGACTTCTGGCGGGGAGCGGTTGGCTCGCCGAGCCGCGAGTAGGTTATCTCGCGGTCTGCATGATTGCTACGGCTGCTGGTGCCGTCGCGCTGTACGGTTATGCGCCAACTACTGGCCGATTCACATTCATGGCGTCGCTTGGCGCTCTTGTCATCGTGTGTGCCGTGGGCGGCCGCGCGCAGTGGCGATTTGGGCGTTTCACCCGGCATCCGGCCGAGGTGGGTAACGCGGAAGCCGCAGCTCAACGCGTGCGTCTGAAGGCTCGCGTCGACGAGGAGCTACGGGATCTCCGCGGAATAGCGCGCCGCGCGAGGGCGGCTCCCACTGATCAGGCCGGCGCCAAGGAATACCTCGAACACGATATCAAGGACGTTGTCCATCGCGCTTCCCTCGTGTTTCAAGGTGATTCCCTGCGCGCATGGGTTGGTACGCTGCACGCCGATCCCCGACAGCTCGGAGCGCCAAGCGGCGTTGTCCAAACGCCTTTTGGGCTGACGCTCTACGTGGTGGATGACAGCGGGCCCGTTCGCACGGTTGCCGCGTCGCTGCTCTATGCCTACTCGCCAGCAGATCACCTGACGCGAGGCTTAGCGCAGCGGCTTGCGAGCGGCGAGGTGGCTGAGGGATTCTCCATCGTGCCGCCGGCGGACACTGCGCGCGCCGACGAGTTGCTGTATGTGGATGGTAGCCGCCCGCTTTTCCTCGCGCGGGCGCTGGTGCCGTCCGAAGAAGA
>JBDTXZ010000350.1:0-4796 GCA_040005935.1 bacterium
CGGTGGATGACGATGGATTTTCCAAGCTCGGTGGGCTCAACCTGAGCAAGGAAGAACTCCAGCACTTCGACCACATCATCATTACGGCGTGCGGCACGAGTTGGCATAGTGCGCTCATCGGCAAGATGATGATCGAGGAGCACGCACGCATTCGGTGCGAAGTGGAATACGCGTCCGAGTTCCGGTACAGCAACCCAATCGTCACCGAGCGGACACTGTGCATCGTGATCTCGCAGTCGGGCGAAACCGCCGACACGCTCGCGGCCATGCGCGAGGCCAAGCGTCGCGGCGCCAAGACGCTGGGACTCGTCAACCAGGTCGGCTCGACGATTGCCCGCGAAGACGATGGCGGCATCTACTTGCACGCCGGCCCTGAAATCGGTGTTGCTTCGACGAAGGCGTTCACGAGCCAGGTGGTCGCGCTCGCCCTCCTCACCCTGAAGCTGGCCAGGCTGCGCACGATGTCAGTGGTGCAGGGGCGACAGATTACACAGGCGCTGGAAAAGCTGCCCGATCAGATCCAGACGATCCTGGACCGCGCGCCGGAAATCGAGAAGATCGCCGAAGCATTTGTCGAGGCGAGGAATTTCCTCTACCTCGGCAGGGGATTCAACTTCCCGGTTGCCCTCGAAGGCGCACTGAAGCTCAAGGAGATCAGCTACATCCACGCCGAGGGCTATCCCGCCGCGGAAATGAAGCACGGTCCGATTGCGTTGATCGATGCGGAAATGCCGGTGGTGTTCATCGCGCCGCACGACGCCGTGTTCGACAAGCTCGTGTCAAACATTCAGGAAGTGAAAGCGCGCGGCGGGCGAGTGATCGCGATTACGAGCCGTGACGAGGCCGCGCTGCATGGCATCATCGACTACGAATTCCGTGTTCCTGAAACGATCGACATGCTGAACCCGGTGCTCTCGGCTATTCCGCTGCAGTTGCTCGCGTACTACATCGCGGCAAAGCGCGGCCTGAACGTGGACCAGCCACGCAACTTGGCGAAATCTGTCACTGTGGAGTAATCCGTGCACGCCTCCCGCCTGGCTTTCGTCCTCGCGTCCGTCGTCATCGTCACCGCCGCGTGTCACCACGACGACGACGACGCAAAGGTCCCGATGCGGCTCAGCCGTACGACCGACACTGCTGCAGCCAACGCACCGCTGAAGGAAGGGGACATTCGCATTACGAGCGTCGACGGAGGTGTGGACCTCGCGCTCATCGGCGATTCGATCAGCGGGGGACTGTCGCAAAAGACGCTTGCCAAGGTGCGCCGAGATATGGATACGAACCATGTGGAAGGCTCGGCGTTCGGCGCTCAGATCGAGAAGATGGTGAAGGGTACCGTACAGAGTGCGTTGGGCACGCGGGTCATCTTTGCGCTTTCGGATGTGAAGGACGTCCGTTATGACGGCACGAAGCTGATCTTCGACTGGAACGGCAAGCCGCAGGCGGGTTTTTCAAAGGTCAATGTGGATCACAAGGACGTGCTCGAGTCATTCAGCTCCGACGACGCGCAGCGATTCGTCGTCGCGGTTCGAGCGCGGAAGCGCGTACTCGGCAGGAAATAGTACGTGGCAACGTCAGCGCTTCGTCCGCGGAAGGCGTCGGAGATTGTCGACGCCGCGTTCCAGATACTGAAGGCGCACTACAGCCAGTTCGTCATGTGCTCGGCATTGGCGTACCTGCCATGGCTCCTGATTGAACTGCTGTGGCTTGGCAATCCAGAAAAGCTGGCCGGCAGGCTCGCTGATGCCGAATCAATTGCCGGCGCAAGCTGGTTGATGGGGCTCATGGCGGGCTTTGGTGTGTGGATCGCGTTCGCGCTGATGAGCGCCGTCATCATGACGTGCGCGTCCCAGGCCTATCTCGGGGAGACCATTGACGTCGAGCGCGCGGTGCGCTGGGCGCTTCCCAGGCTGCCCCGCGTCATGGTGGCCGCGGTGCTGCGCTATGTCCTGCTCGTCGCCGGATTTCTCTGCTTTCTCGTCGGCGCGCTTTACGTGGCGGCGCGGTTGTTCGCCCTCACGCCAACAATCATTCTCGAGGACGCGAGCATCTCGCAGGCCTTTTCGAGAACGAGCGTTTTGTCCGACGGCCGCAAGCAGCACATACTCAGCACGCTGGGGCTCGTGGCGATCATCTACTGGGTCATCGCCGCCGGGGTGAGCTTTATGGGTGCGATGTCGGGCAACTTTGTGGTGCGAGTGGTGCTGGGCGCGTTTTACACCATCCTCGCGTACCCGGTCATCGCGATTACCGAGTGCCTCCTCTATTACGACGCGCGTATTCAGAGCGAAGGTCTTGACATCGAGCTGATGGCGCAGGAACTGGGAGCCACCGCTCCCACGGGGCCGGCCAACCGCTGAACATTAACATCCTCCTGCTGCAAAGCGTCGAGCGTCGCTGGCCGGCGGCGGCGGTGCATGACACCGTACAGGCGGTGCTGCGCGACGCGGCATTTCGTCGCTCGTTGCAGCGCTCACTGGCCGATCGCCTGCTGCTCTGGTTCCTCGATTGGTACGAGCGTCTCGTGAAGCTGTTGAGACACGGCCCTTCAAGTCGAGCCATTGTGTTGGGCGTCGTTGCCCTGATCGTGCTGTTCGTCGTGGTTCGCCTGGTGATCGCCGCCAGCGCGCGCGACGAGGGCGCGACTCACGTCGCCCACCGGCGCGGCACGTCGTCGGCGGATGATCCGTGGGAGTCTGCGGACGCGCTGGGGGCTGAGGGACGATTCGAGGATGCGGCCCACGCGCTTTATCGTGGTGTCATCCTCGCGATTGGCGCGCAGGAGCGAATTCGCCTCGATCCGTCCAAGACGAGCGGCGACTATGCGCGCGAACTGCGCCGGCGCGGCTCGGCATCGCTCGTCCCGTTTCGAGTGTTCACGCGGCGGTTTGATGTCGTTGTTTATGGCCATGGCCGCGCGGACGCCGCGTCGCTGGTAGAACTCCGCGATCTCAGCATGCTATTCCGTCTAAGAGCCCGCGCCGCGTGACGTCGCCAACCGATTCGCCGCGCACCAGGGAATGGTGGACACGACCGGCGGTCATGCTGCCCATCGTTGGCGCGGTCGCTGTCATGGTCGCGCTGATCACGCCGCAAGCGACGTCGGGACGCTTTGGCGACGCTCGACTTTCTTCACATCTTGCCGGCTCGCTCGGCGCGCGGGTACTGCATGACATGTCAGTGCGCCTGGGCTGGCGCGCGATACGCAACGATTCACTGCCTGCACCAGTCGCTCCCGATGGCCGAACCATTCATGCCGTGCTCGCCCCCACGACTCCGATCACGACGAGCGAGGCGCATCGCTATCTGGACGCGGTCCGCGGCGGCGACGCACTGCTCGTCGTCGCCGACCAGCGCAATCCGCTGACTGATTCGCTTGGCGTCACGCATCGCAAGGTTGGTGGCATCGTGTCTCCGTACGAGCCAGCGAAAGGAGAGTGTAGTCACCGGCTCGATATGACGCCGGCTCTTTGGGCCGACGGACGAGTGCACCTCTTTGGGGTTCGATGGCTCCGCAATTCACAGCGCGCCCAGATTCATTTCGCTCCGTTGGCGTACGAAAGCGTGCAGAGCTCAGATCCCGGTGATGCGGCGGTTGGATTTTCACTGGGGGCGGGGCGCGTTGTCGTTGTCGGCGATCCGGATATGCTTCGGAACGACGTGTTGCGGCATTGCGCGTGGGGTCTCGACGTGATCGCCGTGAACATGCTCGAATGGCTGCGGGCAGGAGGACCAACACCACGCACGACCATCGCGTTCGACGAATATCACCAGGGCTTCGGCAGTCGGACGAGCGTCTCCAGCGTCACGGCCGAATTTCTGGTCGATCACCCGGTCGGGCGCGCGTTGCTCGGATGCGTGCTCGCGGCACTCGTGCTGCTGCTCGCGGTGTCGCCGCGCGCGGTGCGCCCGCGGGAGATCACTCGAATCGAGCGACGCGATCCGCTCGAGCAGGTGGATGCACTGGCACATGCGTACGAACAGGTGCGCGCGACGCGCACGATCACCGCACGCCTGCTGCGCGGACTACGTTGGCGCGTTGAACGCGGCGGCGCAGGCGCTCGCGCGCGCGCCGATACGGACTTCCTCGACGCGGTCGTGCAACGCACGCCAACGCTCGGCACCGACGTCGCACTCGTCCGCCGAGCGTTGGGCGAAACAATTGCCGACCGCGATCTCCCCGAAGTTGGTGCGGCGCTCCGCCGCATCGAACACACCCTGACGACGACTTCATCATGAGCACACCGATCACGCCGGCGCAGGGCGCCGAACTCCTCGACCGCGTGCGGCAGTCTGTCGCGACACGCGTCGTTGGTCAGGAGGCGACGGTCGCTGACACGCTCGTTGCGTTCCTCGCGCGCGGTCACGTGCTCGTGGAAGGTGTGCCTGGCACGGCGAAGACCCTCCTCGTTCGCTCACTCTCCGCGGCGCTCGGCCTCCGTTTCGCGCGCATTCAGTTCACGCCAGACCTGATGCCATCTGACGTTACAGGCGTCAATGTGCTTCGTGATCCAGCTCGCGGTTTTGAATTTCTATCCGGCCCGGTATTCACCGACCTCTTGCTCGGCGACGAAATCAATCGAGCGCCAGCGAAGACCCAGGCCGCTTTGCTCGAAGCGATGGCGGAGCGTCAGGTGACGGTTGATGGCGTGTCGCGACCGCTTGGCGACATGTTCACCGTCTTCGCGACGCAAAATCCTGTGGAACACGAGGGCACGTATCCACTTCCCGAGGCGCAGCTCGACCGCTTCCTCATCAAGGCAGTGATGCCGTATCCGTCGCGCGAAGCGGAGCTC
>JBDTXZ010000351.1:0-4794 GCA_040005935.1 bacterium
GGCGTCACCAAACTCGTAACACTCGACGTGACCTACGAAGGTTCAGGCACGGACCCGTGGGGCGGTGAGCGCAAGGGCTTCAGCGCCGACGGCAAGATCGATCGCAGGGAGTTCGGGTTGACCTGGAATCAGGCGCTCGAGGCGGGCGGTGTACTCGTCAGCAACGAGATCAAGATCCACATCGACGCGCAGCTCGTTCGCGCCTAATATCAATCATGCAACTGACTGGCATACATCACCTCACGGCCATCTCGGCACGCATTCGGGACAATCACCTCTTCTTCACGCAGGCGCTCGGCATGCGCCTCGTGAAGAGGAGTGTGAATCAGGATGACGTGAGCGCATACCATCTCTTTTACGCCGACGCGAAGGGAACACCTGGCACCGACCTCACGTTTTTTGATTGGCCGATGCCTGCCGAGACGCGCGGCACCAGCTCAATTGCCCGCACGAACTTGCGCGTTGCAGGCAAGGAGACCCTCGAGTGGTGGGCGACTCACCTGCGCGAGAAGGGCGTGACGGCAGCACCGCTGGGCGAGCGCGATGGACGGCTGACCCTCGACTTCGAGGATTCGGAAGGCCAGCGCCTCGCGTTCGTAGATGACGATGGCGTTGGGCAGGGGAATCCGTGGGAGCGTAGTCCTGTCCCCGCCGAACATCAGATACGCGGGCTCGGTCCCATTGTGCTCAGCGTACCTGAGCTCCGCGGCACGGACGCGCTGCTGCAACAAGGAATGAACATGCGACCTGTGCGTCAGTACGCGCATCCAGACCATGCGTCGCACACCGTGCACGTGTACGAGATGGGCGAAGGTGGTCCAGGCTCGGAACTCCACATTGCGGTGCAGCCTGGGATTTCGCTCGCACGTCAGGGCGCCGGAGGCGTGCATCACGTCGCCTTCCGTACTCCGGATGCTGACTACGACGTGTGGGCCGAACGTCTGCGCACGCTTGGTATTCCGAATAGCGGGAAAGTCGACCGGTTCTGGTTTCGCAGTCTTTACTTTCGTGAGCCGAATGGCATTCTGTTCGAGATTGCGTCGGACGGGCCGGGATTTGGTGTGGACGAAGACGAAGCGACGCTCGGCGAGAAGGTGGTGTTGCCACCATTCCTCGAGTCACGTCGTGCTGAAATTGTTTCGAAGCTGAAGCCGATCGACTAGCGCGGTCGATGCGCTTCCGTCGCGCTACGCACACGATCCGCTCCGCCACGTCGATCGCCGCGGCGCGGCCCGCATACGCGGCTGGAATACGCGCGTCGATTGCGACGGTCGTTCCGCTGGCGCTCGCCCACCTGCTCGACCGAGCGGGAGCTGGCACGTGGATGAGCCTCGGCGGCTTCAATGGAGCGCTCTCGGATCGGGGCGGATCGTACGGCACGCGCGCGTGGACCATGTCAGGGCTCATGGCTGGCGGCGCTGCGGCGGCCGCACTGGGTGCGGTCGTCGGCGGACATATCGTTCCCGCGCTCATCGCGACCTTCGTCGTCGCGTTTTTCGCGAGCGTACTGCGCGTGTGGGGAAATCCGGGAATCAGCATCGGCGGTGGGACGCTCACTGTGTACGTCGTCTCCCTGGCCATTCCGGCCGAGTATCGCGCGGAAGCCATCGAGCGAGCGGGCTTTCTCGTGCTGGGCGGACTCTGGGCCATGGGCATCGCGTTGGTGTTATGGCCACTTCGTCCCTACCGGCCCGCGCGCGTCGCCATAGCCGGTGTGTATAGCGCACTCGCCGACTACGTGGAGCAGTTGGCTGCGGAATCGACCATGAAGATCACGACCGAATGGCCTGTGGCGTTTACGCCGGCGCACACAACGAGCATGCGCACGGCGTTGGAGAACGCGGCGGCAGTGCTCGTTCAGCTTCGTCGAGGACGTCCTGGTTCGGTAGAACGCGGTGAACGGCTGCTCGTACTCGCGGAGTCGGCGGATCAGCTCTTTGGTCATTGTGTTGCATTTGGAGAAACGCTCGCCGCCCTGCGCACTGCGGGGCGACACGATGCGCTCCACGACATCTGCATCGAGCTACTCCGTGACGTCGCCGCGACGGCGCGCTCCATTGCGATTGGCGTCGAGACGGAGACGACCACAGCGCCGATTCCGGTTACATGGAGCGGCGAGCAGCTGCGAGGGGCAATACGAAGAATCTCGGCGGAACCGATTGATCCGCAGTATGATCACGCGGCGATGATCCTGGATCGCGCGGCGCAATTCGCGAGCGCCGCATCAGTGACGGTCGAAGTCCTCAACGGTGGCAAGCCCGACGCGGACGCACTCGCGGCTGCGCACGCGATTCGATCCCCGGCGTCGGAAGAGCCAAAGGAAGAGCGTGCGTTGTGGGACTCGTTTCGCGCGATGCTTGCACCGGGTTCGCTCATCGTACGGTTTGCCCTTCGCGTCGCTGTCGTCACGACCATCGCCGTTGCGCTGACGGAGACGCTCGAGCTCAAACGCGGCTATTGGGTGACGATTACCGTGATCGTCATCCTGCAGCCGTACACGGGCGTGACGCTCACCCGTGCGATACAGCGCGTGCTCGGAACAGTGCTGGGAGCGCTGCTCGCTGCCGCACTTGGCGCCTTGTTCCACGATCCGCGCGCGATACTCGTGATCGCAACGATTTTCGTGGCGTGTTGTGTTGCGTTGCTGCCAATCAATTACGCGGCGTTCTCAGTGTTCCTGACGCCGACCTTTGTGTTGCTCGCCGAGGCGAGTGCTGGTGATTGGCATCTCGCGGGCACGCGCGTGATGAACACGTTGCTTGGTGGTGCGTTGGCGTTAGGCGGCGCGAGATTCCTCTGGCCAAGTCCGGAGCGCACGCGATTTCCCGCGTACGCCGCAGCGGCGTTGCGTGCGAATGGTGCGTATCTGAGCCGCGTGATCGAGCTGTACGACGACAGGAGCGACCAAGCGGGTGAATCGATGCGCGCGCTTCGTCGCGCGATCGGGTTGGCGACCGTGAATGCAGAGGAATCGTTGCAGCGCGCCCTTACGGAGGCGCATGGCGACGAAAGGAAGCTCGCGCCGGCGCTCACATTCCTCACATACACGCGGCGGCTCACCGCCTCGACAGCTGCGTTGGCGATTTCACGGCATGTCGTCGACGGCTCCGCGCGCGCCAAGATGGAAACATTCCGGCGTGAAGCGCTGGCAGCGTTGGAGGATCTCGCTGCGGCGCTCGAGACTTCGCGCGCGCCCGCGTCGGCACTCGTTTACGACGTGATGGGAGCCGCGGAGCTTCCGCCGCTCGCGAGGCCCAGAATCGATCGGCTGGCGCGTCAGATTGCGACGCTGCACGACGCCGTGGCGCGCATGACGCCCGCCGCGTCGCCGGAACCTGCAACGGAGTCCCATGAGTTCGGAACGGTCCTTGCGCCCCGAACCACCGAGTGACGGTGATGGCCTTCTGGCATTCACCGCAATCTCCTTTTCTACAGGGCGATGTGGCCTCTCGAACCTTCGAGAATTCGGATGGATTCCTGTGGGAGGTATTTGAGGTGCGCCGCGAATCCGAGGCGCCGCGCGGCGTATCCGCTGGGCTGGAAAAGGGTTGGCTGAGCTTCGTGAGTGGTGGCAGCAGGCGGCGACTCGCGCCGTTCCCGGAGAATTGGTCGACCATGACGGATACGGAGCTGGAGCGACTGTGCGCCGCGGCGCGGGTGGCCACTTCAGCTCAGGTTCTGCGGGCAAGATCTGGAGGCGCTAAGGATCACAGTGTTGCAGAGGAATCGGTCGTAGCGAAGGCGTCGTCGGCTGTCACGGATATCTCCGCTGGCAAGAAGCCTGAGAAACAGAGCCGCGTTCGCGACACGGTGCGCCTCTTCGCGCACGAAGCGCGGGTGAGCAGGCTACCCGCGATCGAGGCGATGGTGCGATTGAAGTCTATTCTCGCTGATACGTACGGCGGAGGTCAGGTGGACGAATCATCGCGCGCGGAAGCGGCTGATTTGCGTCTCGTGCGTCGTTGGTTCGTCGACGCCTTCTACTTCGATCGCCAGATGTAGACGGCGTCGCGCGCCAACAGCGCATGGGGCGGAACGCGCTAATCTCGGTATGGCGACTCGTGATAGGGCGATTCCCCGTCCGTAAAGAGATCATCGAACGATTCCTTCACGCGGGGTGCAACGTCGCCGTCCGGCGCGAGGCTCTTCACGAGCTCGATGAGCATCGGGCTCAAGTGCGCACCGTAGCGACGCAGCATCGACGATCGTTCACGCTTCCGCAGGAGGAACGAGAGGATCGGCATGTCGGCTTTCGCGCCGTTGCAGTCGGCACAGGCCAGGACGAGATTATCGCGTCGGTCGTAGGCGCTCTGGCCTTTGCGCGGGGCAACGTGGTCCAGTGTGATCGTCGTCGCGGCGACGCGACGACCGCAGTAGGCGCAGACTGGGCCGTGCTGCTGAATGAGCCACCGCTTGGTTTCCGCGTACGCGGTGCGGCTTGTTGATGTAGACGTCAGTTGGGTGGCGGCGGTGCCGCGGCCCCTGCGTCTGGTGGAGCGTTTTCGTGGTATCGTCACAACGGAGGGAAATTCGCGACCGGTCGTTTGGCCGCTTGAAGAAAAATAGGGTTCGCGATCGTAGGACGACCGACAAGGGGATGGCGCCACGATGAACGGGCGCAATCGGGTTCCGAAAGCTACACCTTCGGCAGGCGCCCCGTTCCCTTGGCGAGCCGAGCAGGTATTCGCCAATGGTGGCGAAAGTCGGTCGCGTCGGGTTAGTGTCAACAGGCGGTCTGTGCGTCCTCGGCGGCATAACGACCGAACGCTTCACCGGTGCCGAAGCGGGTCGCAT
>JBDTXZ010000352.1:0-4792 GCA_040005935.1 bacterium
TTCCGAGGTTGCTCGCTGCGGCACAGCGCGCGTTGCTTCGCAGCAGCAAGGACGTGAACCTCGACGCACTCAAGAGCGCACATCAGCTGCTCTCGCAGTGGGACCGGCGCTACACGAAGGACAACCGGCGCGCCGTGCTGTTCGAGGAAGTGATGCGCGAAGTGGTCAGTCGAACGTGGGACGAACTGGCCGTCGATCCGGGCAGCACGCGTCGCGTTGCCACGCCGCCGAGCGCGGTGCTTGCTGAGTTGATGTCGGATTCAGTCAGTGCATGGTGGGATGATCGAAGTACGCCGTACGTGGAACAGCGCGACGACATTCTCGCCGCGAGTCTCGCTGCGGCGTATCAGGCCACTCGCGCAAAGTATGGCGACCCGAGTGGCGACAACTGGCGCTGGGACCATATTCGTTTTGCGAACGTGAATCACCTGCTTCGCATTCCCGCACTGTCCGCGCTCAACATTCCCGTGCAGGGCGGTACAGGTACGTTGAGCCCGTCGCAGGGGACGGGGACGCATGGATCGAGTTGGCGAATGGTCGTGGATCTGGGGCCGGAGCTTCAAGCGTGGGCGACATATCCCGGCGGGCAATCGGGAAACCCCGTGAGCACGCGCTATCGCGATCGCATTCCTCTTTGGGCGAAAGGCGAGCTCGAACCTGTTCGACTACCACGAGTGCCGACTGCACTGCCTCCGGCGCAGCGTTCGTCGGAGCTCACACTCGTGCCACTCCGTCCATGATCTTTCCTCTCCTGGTCGCCGTGATTGTCGCCGGCGCTACGTGGTTCGTTGGCTGGTGGAGTGTGGCAATCGTTGCGCTGGTCGTCGGCTACGTGTATCGGGGCGAAGGCGGTCGCGCGTGGCGTGTCGCACTTGGCGCGAGCGAGGGGTGGGCAATCCTGCTTGTGATCGACGCCATTGGTGGACGGTTCGTTCCCGTAGCGTCGACGATTGCCGGCGCGATGAGTCTTCCTGCGGCGGGGCTGGTTGTCGTTACGCTGCTTTTTCCCGCGCTGATCGGTTGGGGTGGCGCGACGATCGGCGCTGGCGTGAAAAGTTTGTCGTCCTGAGCGAAGTCAAGGACCGGCGAGTTCGACCGGTGACCGCTCCGCCACATTGCCATCCCGCACGAGGCACCACTCGTGTCGTAGTCCTCGTTTCAGCTATCCTGCCGTCAAAGAGCCACCGAGGTTCTCTCTCGGTATGCGACCGAACGCGCGCGGCACGGAGGCGCGAGGAGGGTAGAGCCGTAGCCGAGGATCCGCGTCGATCCGCCACATCCGCGACCATCCGCGTTAAGGCCGTTCCACCGCATCATCCACAACACTTCGACGACGGCGGCGAACAACTCGAACGCGGATTTACGCGGGTGTGGCGGATGCACGCGGATTGCTCCTTGGTAGGTACAGATCTTCGGGGCGCCAGCGGACGAAAGACACGCTGAGTCAATCGAATTGCTCGCGATCTCGACGCGGCGAGGGATGACGATGCGGAGGTGTTGCGCTGTCCAATTGAAACCACCTTGCACCTCGGAACAGCACGTGCAGTTCCTTCAGTTCGATCAGGACGACAACTTGTGATGGCATCGCCTCACGACGGCGCGAAGTCAACCGCTTGCATGAGAGCCCCGGCGCCATCACCTTGCGCGTCCCGCACGAGCTCACGTCACTCGCATCGCATAGACGCACCCGATGGATTCACAGCTTGCACAGATCGCGATTGCCGTCGCGCACGAGCTCACGCTCAACGTCCGTCAGGTGGCCAGCACCCTCGAGCTATTCGCTGAGGGCAACACACTTCCATTCGTCGCGCGGTATCGCAAGGAAGCCACCGGCGGACTCGACGAAACGCAGCTGCGATCCATTCAGGAACGCTCCGAATATCTGCGCGAGCTCGGCGACCGCCGCGTCGCGATTCGCAAGTCGATCGAGGAGCAGGGCAAGATGACGCCCGAGCTCGGTGCACGACTCGATGCAGTGACGACAAAGCAGGCGCTCGAAGATCTCTATCTGCCATTCAAGCCCAAGCGACGCACCCGCGCCATCATCGCGCGCGAACGCGGCCTCGAGCCGCTCGCTGATCTGGTCTGGCATGACAGTATCGACGATGCAACCGCCATTGCGCGCGCTACCGACTTCGTAAGCGCGGAGCGCGAGGTGCTCACGGTCGACGACGCACTCGCCGGCGCGCGAGACATCTTGAGCGAGCGCATTGCCGAAGACGCTGATCTGCGCGGCTGGGTTCGCGATCTCACGCGCCGAAAGGGCAGCGTCACGTCGCGAGCGGTCGTCGGCAAGGAAGACGACGTCTCGAAATTTCAGGACTATTACGACTTTGCCGAGCCACTCGTCGGCATTCCCTCGCATCGCGTGTTGGCGATCCGTCGCGGAGAGGAAGAAGGAATGCTCGCGTGGTCCGTCGCCGCGCCGGTCGACGAAATCCATACCGGACTCCTGGCGCGCGTCACAACGGGACGACGCGCGCTCGCGCAGCTCGACGTCGTGACGCGTGACGCGTACAAGCGATTGCTCGCGTTCTCGATTGAAGTCGAGTTGCGACTCGAGCTCAAGACGCGCGCCGACGAAGAGGCCATCGCGATCTTCGGTCGCAACCTTGAGCAGTTGCTCCTCGCCGCACCCGCCGGCGAACGCATCGTCATTGGACTGGATCCGGGATTCAGGACCGGCGTGAAGGTGGCGGCGGTGTCGCGCACTGGCTCCGTCCTGCACACCGACGCCTGGATGCTGCACCAGCCCGACCGCTTCTCGGCAGCGCTCATCCGTCTGGTGACGTCATCGGGCGCCGAGCTCATTTCGATTGGCAACGGCACGGCGTCGCGCGAAACGGAAGCAATCGTTCGCCAGACATTGAAGGACGCGGGACTCGCGACGCCGCCGCAAGTCGTCGTCGTCAACGAAGCTGGCGCGTCCGTCTACTCCGCGAGCGAGTTGGCGCGTGATGAATTGCCGGGTCTCGACGTCTCACTGCGCGGCGCTGTATCGATCGCGCGCCGCTTGCAGGATCCGTTGGCCGAGTTGGTGAAGATCGATCCCAAGTCGATTGGTGTGGGGCAGTATCAGCATGATGTCGATCAGCGTCGCCTGAAAAAGCGTCTCGATGACATCGTCGTCAGCGCGGTAAATCGCGTTGGCGTCGAAGTGAACACGGCGTCGGTCGCACTGCTCGCGTCCGTGTCCGGCATTGGGCCAGTGCTCGCGGAAAACATCGTGAAGACGCGCGACGAGCGCGGTGGATTCGACTCACGTCGTGCGTTGCTCGACGTGCCACGTCTCGGCGCCAAGGCGTTCGAGCAGGCCGCGGGCTTCCTGCGCGTGCGCGGCGGCAAGCATCCGCTCGACGCGAGCGCCGTGCATCCGGAACGCTACGCGTTGGTCGAGCGCATGGCGAAAGACGTCGGCGTTTCGATTGGCGAGTTGATTTCCGACGAATCGAAAGTCGAGCAGCTCGACCTTGCGACATATGTGTCGGCGGATGTCGGGCTTCCGACGCTTAGGGATATCCTTGTCGAGTTGAAGAAGCCGGGACGTGATCCACGTGCGGCGTTCGAGGCCGTTGCGTTTCGCGAAGACGTGACCGAGCCGAAGGATCTGCGCGAAGGGATGGAGCTCGACGGCGTGGTGACGAACATCGTTGCGTTTGGCGCGTTCGTGGACGTGGGCGTGCATCAGGATGGACTCGTGCACGTATCGCAGCTCGCGGATCGGTACGTGAGCGATCCGAACCACGTCGTCACGGTGGGTCAACGCGTGAAGGTACGCGTGATGGCCATCGATCTTCAGCGCAATCGCATTGCGCTCACCATGAAGTCCGCGACGTCGGACACTCGGCCGCAGCCAGACAAGTCGGCGCAACGTGGACCGGGAAAGCAGGCGCCAAAGGTGCCGAAGCCCGAGACATTCACCATGCCGAAGCCTGGCGCGATTGCGCCGAATGGCATGCGCTTTCGGTAGTGAGCACAAGCCTGTCATCCTGAGCGCAGCGAAGGACCTGCCGTTGCTGCGCCGTATTAAGTGCAGATCCTTCGACTCGCTACGCTCGCTCAGGATGACAAACAGCTGAGCAGAGCGAAGCACCGGAACCTGTTGTTGCGCCATAACAAGTGCAGATCCTTCGACTCGCTACGCTCGCTCAGGATGACAAACAGCTAGCGTCTCTCCCATTCGCGAGCGAATATTTGGCATGGACACACGCCCGTATATTCTCGCCGAAAGTACCTGGAAAACCGTCGAAGCCACGCCGTACGACGTGGCGGTACTACCGTGGGGCGCCACGGAGGCGCACAACTACCATCTGCCTTACGCCACCGACTCCATTCAGAGCGACGCGCTCGCGGCGGAGGCGGCGCGTCTGGCGTGGGAGCGCGGCGCGAAGGTTGTCGTGCTGCCCTGCGTGCCGTTCGGAGTGAACACCGGTCAGCTCGACATCAAGCTCTGCCTCAACATGAATCCGGCAACGCAAGCGGCGCTGCTCGCCGATCTCGTCCACGCCATCGAGGGGCAGGGCATTACGAAACTGGTGATCCTCAATGGTCACGGTGGCAACGATTTTCGTCAGATTATTCGCGAGCTCCAGGCGCGCACCACGGTGTTCCTCGCCATGGTGAATTGGTACAAGGTTGGCGATCCGGCCAGCATCTTCAGCGATCATGGCGATCACGCGGGCGAACTGGAGACGAGCGTGATGATGCACGGCGCCCCTGATCTGGTACGCCCGCTGCATGAAGCGGGGGACGGTACCGAACAGCGCTGGCGCATCGCAGGCCTGCGCGCTGG
>JBDTXZ010000353.1:0-4784 GCA_040005935.1 bacterium
TGGCGTCCGTCGGCGAGAAAGCGCTCCATGCCGCGCTGAAAAAGCGCGAATTCGACCCCGTCTACTACTTCTACGGAGACGATGATTTTCTCAAGGACCTTCGCGTTCGAGAGCTTGTTGACGGAGCGATAGACCCCGCAACGCGCGACTTCAATTTCGAATATCGCCGAAGTGGTGAAGTCGATGCAGAGGTTCTCGACTCCTTGTTGAGCACGCCGCCAATGCTTGCCGAGCGCAGAGCAGTCGTCCTGCGCGACGTGGACAAGCTGAAGAAGGATGCGCGCAAGATCCTCGATGACTACCTGAAGCGACCCGCAGCCGACACAGTGCTGTTACTGGTGTCAGCGTCGGGCATCAAGGTCGACAAGGGGCTCAGCGATCGGAGCACGCCGGTAGAGTTCGCGCCGCTGACGGGAGATCGCGTGCTGAAGTGGGTGTCGTATCAGGCGGAAACGGTACTGGGACGCACCATTACGCCGGCTGCGGTATCCCTGCTTGTTGAAGCGATTGGCGAGGACCTGTTGCAATTGTCCATGGAGCTCGAGAAGCTCGCGAGTTATTCCGGTGATACCATCGACGAAGCCGCGGTATCAGCCGTTGTCGGTGTGCGTCGAGGAGAGTCACTCGGCGAACTGCTGGACGCGGTGGCCGCTCGTGATGCGCCAACGGCAATCGCGGTCCTTCCGGGCGTACTGCAGCAGCCTAAAATGAACGCCGTGCTCATCGGAATGCATCTCGCGACGCAAATGCTGGCGCTCTCGTACGGGGAAGCGGCTCGAGCGCGCGGTGTCCCGGTGAGATCGCTGTACAACGAGTTCATGACGCTCCTCAAAGAGACCGGGGCATTTCCCGGACGCCCTTGGGGTGAGGCGGTGAATGCATGGTCGAAATATTCGGAGCGCTGGTCGGTGGGAGAGCTTGACGCGGCGTTGGCCGCGCTCCTTCTCGCTGATGAAGCATTCAAAGACACGAAGATCTCGTCGGACGAACAGCTTCTCACGTCACTCGTGCTGACACTCTGCGGCGCAGGATCGCCGCGCCGCGCAGCCTGAATCGCACCCCTTGAACACCCCGATGCGCCGTCTTGCTCCGTTCAGCTGTCTACTGCTTTTCCTGATCACGGCCAACGGTGTCGCGCAGTCTGCGACGACCCTCTCGCCGAACGACTCCATCTTTCGTCGTGCACGACGACTCGTGAGCGAAGGCAATGGCCCCGCAGGTCGCGCCCTTGTGGATTCGCTTCTCAAGCGCGAGCAGGAAGGCAGCACGGGCTATGGGAATGCGCTGTTCTGGCGTGGCGCGTTAGCAGAAACGGCGGCTGATGCCGAACGTGACTATCGGCGCGTCATCGTGGAATATCCCGTGTCTGCATATTCGGACGACGCCTTGCTCGCGATTGCAGAGCTCGAGCAGGCTCGAGGCGACCGTGCAGGCGCGCTCGCTCATCTCCAGCGCTTCGTAAAGGAACACCCCGTGAGCTCTGCGCGAGGAACGGCAGCCTTCGCTGCGGCCAGGCTTGCGTTCGAACAACGAGATACGCGCGTTGGATGCGCAATGATCGCCGAAGCTCGCGCGTCCGTACCGAAGACGGATGTTGAACTGCGCAACCAGATCGACTACTTCAGCCCACGCTGCGCGAGCGATCTTAGCGCGACGACACCAGCCGTCAGCGCGCCAGTGGCAAGCGTTCCTGCAGCAGCCGTTCGTGATTCGCCGCCGGCAACGTCGAAGAAAACAGCCCGAGAGGCAGCAGCAAAAAAAGTGGCCGCGGCAGCGCCTGTAAAGCCAACTGAGGTAAAGCCCACGCCAAGCACCGCGACAGCGACGATAAAGAAAGTGCCTGTGGAGGCGCCGGCAGCCGCGATTGCCCCAGAGCCAGAGTCAAAACCAGTCGTGAAATCGGGCGGCGTCTACACAATTCAACTGGCGGCGTTCAATACTCGCGTCGAAGCTGACCGTCTCGTCAAGAAGCTTGGCGCAAGCAGAGTAAAGGCGCGTGTCAGCGGGGTGACAAAACCTTTTCGCGTGCGACTCGACTTCTATCCCACTCGCCAGCTCGCGCTCGACGAAGTGGCATCCCTGAAGCAACGCGGCATCATTGGATTTGTGACAACCGAAGGCCCCGCACCGGCGGGGAAGACGCCGTGAGCGGTGCTGTAGCGACGCCCTTGATGCAGCAGTACCGGGAGATCAAGGCGCGGCATCAAAGCGCCATCCTGTTTTTCCGGATGGGCGACTTTTACGAAATGTTCTACGAAGACGCGGAGACCGCGTCGCGCGTGCTTGGGCTGACTCTCACGTCGCGTAATAACGGCGGAGCGGCGGAAGTCCCACTTGCTGGCGTTCCCGTCAAGGCAGGGCCGGAATACCTGCGGCGCCTCGTGAGCCAGGGGTATCGCGTTGCCATCTGCGAGCAGGTAGAAGACCCCAAGTTCGCGAAGGGGATTGTGCGGCGCGAAGTCGTGGAGACCATCTCACCGGGTGTCGCCTTCGCTGATGAGCTGCTCGATGGATCGCGCAACAATTTCGTCGTCGCCGTCGGAGCGCCCGTCGGAGGAATGATCGGCCTTGCGGCCGCCGATGTCTCGACCGGAGAGTTTCGCCTCAAGGTGAGCGTGCTCGCGGAGATCGACACGACGTTGGCGCGATTTGCCCCCCGCGAGCTTCTCATCCCACGTGGCGCTGCTGCACTTCCGAGAACAGCGACACTCGATGGCGTGCTCGTCACCGAACGCGAGCCATGGGAGTTCGATGAGCCGATGGCGCGCGACGATTTAGCGCGGCAGTTCGATGTACGCGGGCTCGATGGTCTTGGACTCGAAGCCGAGGACGGGCTCGCCATCTCGGCGGCAGGCGCATTGCTGCGCTATCTCAAGGAGATGCAGCCGGCAGGCGTGCCGCAGCTTGCTCGCCCAACCGTGGAGCGCGCCGGTGGCGTCATGCCGCTCGACGAAATGACGCGTCGTAACCTCGAGCTCGTGGAATCGCTGCGCGGCACTGATACATCGGGGACGTTGCTCGCTGTGCTCGATCGTACGATGACTCCAATGGGAACGCGGCTGCTGCGCCAGTGGCTACTCGCGCCGTTGATCGATCGTGCGCGCATCGACTCGCGTCTGGACGCAGTCGGTGCACTCGTGAGCGACGCAAGTGCACGCGACGCAGTACGAGCCGCGCTCGACGGTGTGCGCGACGTGGAACGACTTGGCAGCAAAGCGGCGGCTGGCCGAGCCACACCGCGTGAGATGTCGGCACTTGGAGTATCGCTTGCTCGGCTGCCGGATGTGGAAGCCGCCGCCGCACGGCTGAATGGAGCAGGGGTTGTCGCACCGTTGATGGTGCAATGGGATGCCTGCGCGGAGATGGCGGCTTCCGTCCGCGCCACACTCGTTGAGCGACCGCCCCTGCAACTCGGCGATGACGCCACGATCGCTGCGGGCGTCGATGTTGAGCTGGACGAGCTGCGCGCCTTACGCGACGGTGGCAAAGACGCGATTGCGGCGATTCAAACCGACGAGCGCGCGCGCACCGGCATTCCATCCCTGAAGGTCGGATTCAACAGGGTATTCGGCTACTTCATCGAAGTGACGAATGCCAATCGTGATTCGGTACCTGCAGACTATCAGCGGCGACAGACACTGACGGGTGCGGAACGATTCGTCACGGCGGCGCTGAAGGAATACGAGGAGAAGGTCCTCACGGCTGCGGAACGGATCGAAGTGCGCGAGCGTGCGTTGTTCGATGCATTGCGTGCAGCCGTGGGTCGTGAGGTACGTCGTATTCAGTGTGCTGCCCGTATCGTGGCTGAACTGGACGTGCTGGCGTCACTGGCCGACGTCGCTGCACGCGAAGGGTATGCGCGCCCGACGCTCACCGATGGCTTCGATCTCGCCATTTTCGCCGGCCGCCATCCAGTTGTCGAGCGGATGATGCCGCGGGACAAGTTCATTCCGAACGACGTGCAACTCATCGCGGATGCGCGCCTCGTGATTCTCACCGGTCCGAACATGGCGGGCAAGAGCACCATCCTGCGACAGGTTGGGCTCATCGTGCTCATGGCACAGACTGGAAGCTTCGTGCCTGCCGCGTCGGCGACGATCGGCGTGTGTGATCGTGTGTTCACGCGCGTGGGTGCGAGCGACAACCTCGTCCGCGGCCAGTCGACGTTCATGGTCGAGATGGCCGAGACCAGCGCGATCCTGCACACCGCTACTGCGCGAAGTCTCGTATTGCTCGACGAGATTGGCCGAGGGACGAGCACGTATGACGGAGTTTCGATTGCATGGGCGGTGAGTGAACACCTGCATGATCGCGTGGGCTGCAAGACGATCTTCGCCACGCATTATCACGAGCTCGTCCAGCTTGCGGACGAATTAGTAGCTGTTCGCAACTATAATGTTGGGGTCCGTGAGGTTGGCGACCAGATTCTTTTCCTGCACCGGCTGCAGCCTGGTGGCGCAGACCGATCGTACGGCATCGAAGTGGGTCGACTCGCGGGACTTCCGGCAGCCGTGATTGCCCGCGCACGTACGGTGCTCGCGTTACTCGAAGGTGAAGCGGAGCATCTCGTACCCGCGCTGTCTCCTGCGCTCGTGAGCGCACGGCGTTCGCGCTCCGCACAGGTGCCTGTCGATCAGCTTGCGCTCTTTGTGGCGCCCGAGTCGCACGCGGCGGTGCAACGCCTGCGTGGCATCGATGTGAACGTATTGACGCCACTTGCCGCGCTGCAGCTCGTGGCCGAGCTCACGGAGCAGGCGAAAGCATGACGGGCAGTGGTGCGGCGC
>JBDTXZ010000354.1:0-4783 GCA_040005935.1 bacterium
TTGCCCGGAGTACTCTCGAGCGTGACGTAGCCGCCAGACTGCTTCGTAAAGCCGAACACCATCGACAGGCCGAGTCCCGTACCCTTGCCGACACCCTTGGTGGTGAAGAACGGTTCGAAGGCCCGAACGCGCGTCCCGACGTCCATCCCAATGCCGCTGTCGCGAACCTGAATGCGACAGAACGTTCCGGTGTGCGCGCCATCGTGCGCCGCCACCCACGCGTCGTCGAGCGTCACGCCCTCGACGCTGAACTCCAGCACGCCGCCTGTCGGCATCGCGTCGCTGGCGTTCACCGCGAGGTTGAGCAACGCCTGCTCGAGTTGGTGCGGATCGACGAGGACGGGATCGAGCGTCTCTCCCGCTGGCGGGAGCCTGACGTCGATCGCCACGTTCGCACTGACTAATCGTCGCACCATTGAGCCGAGTCCGCCCACGATGGATGCGACGTCGACGACTGTCTCCTTCAACACCTGCCGACGGCTGAATGAAAGGAGTTGTCCCGTGAGCTCGACGGCGCGCCGAGCCGCACTGCGGACATCGTCGATGTCCGCGCGTGCTTCGTGGTCGGGCTGCAGGGATTCCAACGCCAGATCGGACGACGACAGAATGATGGTGAGCAGATTGTTGAAGTCGTGCGCGATGCCGCCCGCGAGGCGGCCAATCGCTTCCATCTTCTGTGCCTGACGGAATTCTGATTCCAGGCGACGTTGCGCGGTGAGGTCGAGCATGAAGCCGTGAAGCTCCGTGAGTTCTCCCTTCTCGTTGAACTGCCCGACGATGTTTTCCTGTACCTCGACGAGACTTCCGTCGACACGGCACAGCTTATACTGCCAGCCCAGCACTCGTCCTTCGCGGCGAATCCGCTCGAGCATTGCCTCGCGCACGTCACCGTCGGTATAGATCGACTGCGTTGGTACGGCACACGCATCCTCGATGGATGCGAAGCCGAGCAAGCTGACATAGTTGGCGTTGCAGTTGAGAAGCCGGCCATCGGGCGTGGACACGAAGTTGGCCGCGGGGCTCTCCTCGAAAATGCGTTCATAGCGCGATTTGCTCGCGGCGAGCGCGCGGCTGCGCCGCCTCGTCTCTGAGCGCGTTGAGACAATCCACGCAGCCGTGAGCAGCACGAAACAGAGGGCGCCAATCGTCAGCGCGGCAAGGTAGTGAATCTGGAGGGTGGTCAGTTGCACAAACGCCGCCTGTGCCAGTGCCGGCTGCGCAGCGACGGCCACCAGGACGGCAACGAGACGCGTGATGCGGATGAACAGTCGACGAGATCGAAGCACGCGTGATCAAGTGAGGTGAGTCGCTGTCCGCGTACGACCGCGAGTGTTCGCGCGAAAGGGCGCCACGTCTAGGTATCGGCGCTTCTGCACGGAAGTTGAAGCCGTCGGCGTTGAATCCATTGCGGACGCCCGGTAACTTTCCGGTCCCTTCCGACGCATTTTGCGCGGGGGACTGTCTCGAGCGATCCCATCCATGTCGGATAAATCCCGTATTCCGGTCATCGTCGCCGCCGCGCGCACACCGATCGGAAAGTTCCTCGGCGCCATTTCCACGATTTCCGCGCCGGAGCTCGGCGCCATCGCGATCAGGGAGGCGCTGCTCCGTGCCGCACTCCCGGCCTCGGAGGTGAACGAGGTCATCATGGGCAACGTGGTCCAGGGCGGAGTGGGACAGGCGCCGGCGCGTCAGGCCATGCTGAAGGCCGGTGTGCCCGCCGCGGTGAGCGCGCTCACGATCAACAAGGTGTGCGGGTCCGGCCTCAAGGCCGTGATGCTTGCGGCGCAGTCCATCAAGGCGGGCGACGCGCAGGTCATCGTCGCGGGCGGGATGGAGTCCATGTCGAACGCGCCGTACTACGTCTACGGCATGCGCAATGGCGTGAAGCTCGGCGACCAGTCGATGGTCGATGGCGTGATCAAGGACGGCCTGTGGTGCGCGACGTGCGACGTCCACATGGGCGGCCACGCGGAGTACACGGCGAAAAAGGCCGGCGTCACGCGGCAACAGCAGGACGAGTTCGCGGCCGCGTCACACCAAAAGGCGGTGCGCGCCCAGCAGGACGGAAAATTCGTCGCCGAAATTGCGCCCGTCACCGTGAAGGGCAAAAAGGGCGACACGATCGTCGATACGGACGAAGGCCCGCGAGCGGACAGTAGCATTGAGTCGCTCGCGAAACTTCGCCCCTCTTTTGGAAAGGGCGATGACGCAACGGTCACGGCGGGCAACGCGAGTTCACTGAACGACGGCGGCGCGGCACTGGTCGTCACGTCGCTGGAGTACGCGGAGTCGAACGGGCTGGCCGTTTTGGGCCGCATCAATGCGTATGCAACTGGAGCAGTGGATCCTCGTGAACTGTTCTTCGCGCCAATTACGGCCGTGAACAACCTGATGAAGAAGGATGGCAAGACGATTGACCAGTACGATCTCATCGAGGCGAACGAGGCCTTCGCGTCGCAAGCGTTGGCGGATGGCGCTGGCCTGCACTGGGATTGGGATCGGGTCAACGTGAACGGCGGTGCCATTGCGCTCGGACACCCGATAGGCGCGAGCGGCGCTCGGGTGCTGACCACGCTGTTGTATGCCCTGAAGGATCGCAATCTCGAATCTGGTCTCGCGACGCTGTGCCTCGGTGGCGGCGACGCGGTTGCCCTCTCCGTCTCCCGGACCTGACTACGATGACGACTTTCGCAATTGCCGCCCGCACGCCGCGCACGCGCGCCCTCAGTATAATTCTCGCGGCCGGCACGCTGGCCCTCGCCGCGCAATTCGCGCTGCCCATTCCGGATACTCCGGTGCCGATCACGCTACAGCCACTCGTGGTCGTCCTGGTGGGGCTGATGCTCGGCCCCGTGGACGCTGCGGCGGCGATGGTCGTCTACCTCGTTGCTGGAATTGCAGGACTTCCCGTATTCGCGCCCGTTGGCCTTCCTGGCATTGCGCGCCTGCTCGGGCCGACGGGTGGGTATCTGCTCGCCTATCCTGTCGCCGCGGCCGTTGCTGGAAGGCTGGGGGCGGGAAATCGCAGCCTTGTCGTTCGCGCGCTTGCCGCAGCTTCGGGAATTCTCGTCCTGTATCTCGGCGGACTCGCGCAGCTCGCGGTGATCTCGGGCAGTCTTGCGAAGGCGGCGCTCCTCGGCGTCGTCCCCTTCGTGGCGCTTGACGCGGTGAAAGCCCTGATCGCGGCGGCGTTGGCAGGCATTCGGCGCAACAGCACCTGACGGAATCGGTATCGCTCCCTCCCCGGTATCCGCGAAACATTGCGGCGACCATCGGGAGGGTGCTCGCGTTCGCAGCGTTCCTGGTTGCCTGTTCTGCGGGGGCCACATGGTTCATCACGCCGCCGCTGATCTGGATTGCACGACGTACCGAACATGTCATTCGCGTCGATTGGTATTCGCAGCTCGTCGCGGCGGTTGTTGCGACTGCCATCATGCTCCGGTCGATCGACAGGCGACCGTGGGCCGACCTCGCGCTTGGCCGTGCGTCGCTTCGCTGGCGATCGATGTGCATCGGGTGGACCGTGGGCATGGGTGCGAACGCGTTTACGTGCCTCGCGCTGCTCGCCGCGGGACTGCTCACGATTGTCGCTGCGCCGAGCGACGGGAGCTGGCTGGGTGCGGCCTTCCGCGTCACGCTCGTGCTGCTTCCGGCTGCGCTGGCAGAAGAAATGGTGTGCCGAGGCTACCTTTTAACGGTCGTGCGGGACTGCGTTGGCACGCCGGCGGCGGTGGTTTTTACGAGTGTCCTGTTCGGGGTGCTGCATCTCAACAATCCCGGCGCGACCGTGGCGTCGGTGATGGTGGTGATCATATCGGGCCTTCTGTTGGCGACGGTGCGTCTCCGGCTGAACAGCCTGTATGCCGCGTGGATGGCGCACCTCGCCTGGAACTGGACGATGGCCGTGCCGTTTCATGCGCTGGTGAGTGGCATTCGCTTCGATGCGCCGGGCTATCGCGGGGTGACAGCTGAGCCATCGTGGGTGAGTGGTGGTGTGTGGGGGCCTGAGGGCGGCTTGGTCGCCGCCATCGGCATGACGTTGGGTTTGGCGTATTTTTACGCGCGGCACCGCCGCGAGGAGTCATAGCACGATGTCCGACCGCATTGCCGTCATCGGCGCGGGTCAGATGGGAAATGGAATTGCGCACGTCTTTGCGCAGGCCGGTCTCGCCGTAACGATGGTCGACGTGGCATCTGTGGCGCTGGAGCGGGGTCGCGACACGATCGCAAAAAACCTCGACCGGCAAATCAAGAAGGGCACGCTCTCCAGCGAGGACAAGGCGATCATACTCGGTCGCGTGACGACCTCCACATCGATGGACGCAATCGCTGGCGCGGCGCTCGTCGTGGAAGCGGCGACGGAGAATCGCGACCTCAAATTCCGGATCTTTGCCGAGATGGATGCGAAGGCCGATGCGGGTGCGATCCTCGCGACGAACACAAGTTCGATTTCCATCACGGAAATCGCGGCGCGCACGAAGCGTCCCGAGCAGGTCATCGGTATGCACTTCATGAATCCAGTGCCGGTCATGCAGCTCGTGGAGATCATTCGCGGGCTCGCGACATCTGATTGGACGACGGCGCGCGTGGTCACGTGGAGTGAACTCGTTGGGAAAACTGCGGTCGAGGTGAACGACTATCCGGGCTTCGTGGCCAACCGGATTTTGATGCCGATGATCAACGAGGCGATGTTCTGCCTTATGGAAGGTGTGGGTTCGGCCGAGGCGATCGATACGGTGATGAAGCTCGGGATGAACCATCCCATGGGCCCACTGGCGCT
>JBDTXZ010000355.1:0-4782 GCA_040005935.1 bacterium
CAGGAATGGTGACATGTGGCGCGGCGCTCACTACCACCTTGAGCGTCGGATCGCGACGTTGGAGTTCACGTGCGGTCGCAACAAACGGATCGAGGTGCAACGCGATTTCCTGCGGGCGGCTCCCGGGAAACAGTGCGAGCAGCGTGTCGCTCGACGCAATGCCAATTTCACGTCGCGCTTCCGAGCGATCAGGAAGCGTCTGCGCGCGATCCATGAGCGGATGCCCTACGAACGTCGCGTTGATGCCGTTGTCGCGGAGCAGTTTCTCCTCGAACGGAAGAATCACCGCGGCGCGCGTCACGGTGCGCGCGAGCTTCTTCATGCGCCCAGCGCGCGACGCCCAAACTTGTGGGGTGATGTAGTACAGCACGGGAACGCCGGCGTTGGCCGCGACCGACGCAATCTTCATGTTGAATCCGCCGTAGTCCACCAACACCACAAGCGCCACCGTACCACTCTCGATGCGGCGACGAAGGTCTCGGCGCAATCGTTGGTACTGCGGCAAATGCTTCAGCGGCTCCACAAATCCCAAATGCGCGAGGTTCTCGGCGTGCTCGATGAGTTCCACCCCTGCGTCGCGCATTTTGTCTCCGCCAACACCCGTCATCGAGAACGGCGCGCCCGACGCGCGAATCTCTCGCGCTACGCCCGCGGCATGTTGATCGCCGGACACTTCGCCGGCGACGAAGAGGATTTCACGCACGTGCACCAAGTGAGGAACGAAGGCTCGGCGTGGGCAACGTACGCTCGATATCGGTCACGATCTGCAGCGCGACCGCGAGTGCCTCGCGGCCCTCTTCGCCACTGACGGCGACAGGCGACTCGCCACGCACGGCTGCGAGAAAGCTCTCGAACTCCAGGCGAAGTGGCTCTCCATCCTCGGCCTCGAGCGGAATGCGCTCGACGAATTGCTCGAGTGCGAGTGGGGCGCTCGCGAGTGCGGCGAAATCGAGATCGCCGCGCATGCGATAGAACTCGCCGTTGCCCGCGGCGAGGTCGAGCGAGAGGTACCCGCTCTGCTGAAAGATCCGAATCTTGCGCATCCGATCGCGCGACACACGGCTCGCCGTAATGTTCGCAACCGCGCCAGAATCGAACGTGAGGCGCGCGTTCGCGATGTCCACAAACGGCGTGAGCACAGGAACGCCGACAGCCGCGACAGACGACGCCTTTCCGCCCACCAGTGTGTGCACGAGGTCAATGTCGTGAATCATCAGGTCGAGTACGACCGCGACGTCCGCTCCGCGAGGATTGAATGGCGAGAGCCGGTCACTCTCGATGAATCGTGGTGCGTCGACAAAAGGAAGCGCGGCGCGAATGGCGCGGTTGAAACGCTCCACGTGACCCGTTTGCAGGATTGCTCCGTGCTCTCTCGCGAGCGCGAGCATCGCGTCGGCCTCTTCGAGCGTGGCGGCGAGCGGCTTTTCAATCATCGCATGGATGCCGCGGGCCAACACCTGTTGCGCGACGGCATAGTGTCCGGGCGTCGGCACAACGATCGTGACTGCATCGACCTCATCCAGCAATGCGTCAATGGTGGGAAACGCACGTACACCAAGGTCATTGGCAACGACGACCGCTCGGTCCTCGCGCGACTCGAAGAAGCCAATGAAGTCTGGCCCCTGCATGTCGCGCAGGATGCGGACGTGGTGGATGCCCAACCCGCCGGCCCCAATAACGCCGGTCCGCACTCGCGCGCTCAGACGACGACTCCGCGACCGCTCTCCTCGACGAAACGGAGGAGTTCCTTCACCTCGGGAAATGGCTTGAGGTCCGTCGCCGCGCGCTCTTTTGCTTGCGTGACGTTCAGCTCCGAGCGGAAGAACAAGCGATATGCGCGCTTCAACTCGTGCACCACGTCCTCCGGGAAGTTGTTGCGCGCAAGCCCGACACTGTTCAACCCATACAGCTTGAGGGGATTCCCGACCGCCTTGACGAACGGTGGCACGTCCTGCGAAATGCGTGAGCACCCACCCACGAACGCGTACTTCCCCACCTTGACGAACTGGTGCGCCGCGCTGGTGCCAGAGATGATCGCCTTCTCCCCAACGCTGACGTGCCCCGCCAACTGCACGCTGTTCACGAGGATCACGCCATCGCCAATGTGACAGTCGTGCGCGAGATGCACGTACGACATGATGAGGCAGTTCTTCCCCACCGTTGTCTTGAACGACTGCGTTGTTCCGCGATTGATCGTCGTGTATTCGCGAATCGTGGTCCCGTCGCCGATTTCGACGGTCGTGTACTCGCCGCCGAACTTGAGATCCTGCGGATCACCGCCGAGGATCGAGCCCGAGCCCACCTTTACGTTGGTGCCGAGGATCACGTTGCGCTCGAGCATGGCCCGCGGTGCGATGACACACCCGTCGCCAATCGTGCAGCCCTCGCCCACAATGGCGAACGGCCCGATTTCGACATCAGCGCCGATGTGTGCATCGTCGCTGATGATGGCGGTGGGGTGAATACGCGCAGTCATTTGTCGCGCACCATCGCGCTCATCTCTGCCTCGCAGACAATCTCGCCGTCGACCTTCGCAACGCCTTGCATCCGGCACATTGGACCGCGCACCTGCAACATCTCCAGCTCCATCCGGAGCTGATCGCCCGGTTTCACCGGACGGCGCCACTTCACATTGTTGAGCGATGTGAAATACACCACCTTGTTCGCCGGGTCCGGCACGGCGCCCATGAGCAGCATGCCTCCTACCTGCGCCATCGCCTCGACAATCAATACGCCCGGCATGATCGGATGCCCGGGGAAATGCCCCTGAAAGAAGGGCTCATTGATTGTCACGTTCTTGATGCCGACCACTCGCTTCGGAGGATCCATCTCGATGATCCGGTCCACCAGCAGGAACGGATACCTGTGTGGAATGACCTGCATGATCTCTTCGATTCCGAGCACCTGAGTCTCCTGCGCTAACGATGCCTGCAACGCGCGCACGAACAACACCGTGCCGCGATGACTGGGTTTGTGCGCCACGATGCGCGCCTTGATGCGCACACCGGCAAGCGCCAGATCACCAACACAATCCATCAGCTTGTGCCGAACGAATTCATCCGGCGAGCGCAGTGTATTCTCCACCACGCCATCATCGTCGAGCACCACGGCATTCTGCGTGGACGCGCCCTTGATCAGGCCGCGAGCGCGCAACGGCTCGACCTCGCGGACGAAGCCAAAGGTACGCGCGAACGCCAGCTCGCGCGCGAACGAATCCGTCGTGACGCGCGTCGAGAATCGCTGCGCCCCGATGAGTCTGTGCGGAAACTCGATTGAGACGTCGAGCTCCAGGTGCTCCGACGGAAATGCCTCATAGACCGATTCGCCAACTTCCAGCCGCACCGGTGCCGTGAGCCGGGCAGTCGGGAGGAAACCGGGATGTCTGGCGACACCGGCACTGCGGAGCGCTTCGAAGAACGGCCCGGCGCTCCCGTCCATGATGGGCGGCTCTGGCCCATCCAGCGAGATAAGCAGGTCGTCAATCTCAAGCGCTGCGACCGCCGCGAGCACGTGCTCGACAGTGTCCACCGCATTTGGCTGCTCGCCTAGTTGCGTCCGCCGCTCCGTGAGTACTGCGTGCGCCGCGAGAGCGGGAATCGGCGCGGCGCCCGGGAGATCTCGCCGTTGGAAACGAATGCCGGTTCCGCTCAATGCGGGGAGAAAGCGAAGCTCGCAGACAATCCCGAGATGCAGTCCAACACCGCTGACGCTTGCCGCTTTTCCAATCGTCGTTCGCATTAGTCAGGCTTCACAACGTCGCCCCCAGACACGAGGCGCTCGAGCGCCCGGATCAGCGACGGCAATTTGAACAACGCGGCCTGTGCCCGCAGCGCTTCCCGGTGCGGCCGAGCAGGATAGCCGGACCACGTCTCACCGGCAGGTATGTCGCCAAAGACACCCGCTTGCGCGGCGAGACGAGCCCCTTTGCCAATCGTATGATGCCCTGAGACGCCGACCTGTCCGGCGAGTATGGCCCCATCTTCGACGTGCACGGAGCCTGCGATACCGACCTGCGACATGATGAGGCAGAGGCGGCCTATCCGCACGTTATGCGCGACCTGAACGAGATTGTCGATCTTGGTTCCCGCGCCGATCACGGTGTCGTCGATGCTTCCGCGGTCAATCGTCGTGTTCGCGCCGATTTCGACATCGGACTCCACGATGCAGCGGCCCACGTGCGGAATCTTCTCGTGCACTCCGTTTCGATACACGTAGCCGAACCCGTCGGAGCCAAGCCGCACGCCGGCGTGAACGCGCACGCGTTCGCGGAGAACGGTGCCCGCATAACAGGTGACGCCCTCATACAGTTCGCAATCGTCCCCGATCTCGACGCCGGCACCGATGACGACGTGAGCATGGAGCCGAACCCGCGACCCAATGCGCGCACCCTCCCCGATCACGACGAAGGGATCGATGGCAGCGGCGTCACCGATCGTCGCGCCGCGTCCCACCACAACCGAGGGATGGATACCAGGCACCGGCGGCGCGCTCGGATACAGCGCGGACAGCAGAGAAAGCATCGCTTCGTACGGACTCTCGACGATCACCCGCGCGCGCGCTCCGCCTGGCGTATCCGCAAGCGCAGGCGTCACGAGAACGACCCCTGCGTCGGCGGCGGCCAGCAGTGGCGCGTACTTCCCGCTCGCGAGGAACGTGACGTGATGCGCTTGTGCGCGATCGAGTGGCGCGACAGCCGTGACGATGGCCGTCTCGTCGCCCGTAAGGGTGCCGCCGACTGCTGCCGCAATGGACGCGGCGGTGAGGGCCCGTTGGCCCTCACCG
>JBDTXZ010000356.1:0-4780 GCA_040005935.1 bacterium
GCCCTGCGCGTCGCCGCTGCCATTGCCGATGGAGATGGCGATCATCACCGGTACGCGTTTTTCTGCTATGAGATTATCCAGCGCCGTAAACAACAATTGGTCCGGACCGTCTGCGCCAACGATGAAAGGCGCGACCTGACCGGCGACGTATTGTTTCGGGACGTAAACCGCAACTCGGCGCGCGTACGGTGCTGGGTGGCTCGTGGTCACCACGAGTCTGGCGGGGTCCGTGAGGTCAGGCGTGCCGAATGTGCCAGCGTCGCGCGCGATGCCCGGATAGATCTTGCTGTCGGCCGAGTTCATCGTGAATGTGTAGATCGTTCCCCGCGGAACGCCGTCTTTCACGACCATTGCCGGAGCGGGTACGTGGGTCGGGCCAATGATGAAGTTGCCGTCGACATTCGGCGATGGAACGGCGCCGTCAGGCAATTCTGTGGCGGAGACGTAACCCGGCGCATGCGGATCGCGCGTGGGCGGCGTGGGGCGTGGCGCAGCGGCTTGTACCTGCGGTGCTGGCGTGGCAGCGGTCGGCGCCACAGTGCCCTGCGTCATCGCGGGGCTGCAGCCTGTAACCAGGCCGATCACGACGACGGCGCACAATTGATTGGCTTTCATAAGGTGGCTCGTTGTTTCGAGTGAGTCGGACCGACGAGCCAAGGGCGCTCTGTTCCGGCGCCCTGAGCACGACGGTCCATGATGACAGCGCAAAGCCGCGCTTCCATCGGCTCGAAGCGCAGTGGCCCTATCGGACACGGATGGCAACGACGGTCTGCTTGCCCGTCGGCTTGGCGGACACGATGCTCGCCACGACGAGGCTGTAATCGCCTTTTGCGGACGGTGTAAACTCGAAGTCTCGCGTCACACCAGACGCCGTGACTTCCTGCGCAGGTTGCGTGGTGGCCTGCGCCGTTGGCAGAGAGCGGCCGTCGCGCGCCAGCGCACGCCACACAACAGGTCCGGCCGGTCCGCGAATGGCGATGGTGTGCGCCTCGTTTGCCGCAATGTCGATGAGTCGGATGCGGTAGGTGGTTCCGGCCACCAGCGAAAGCGTATCTGGAGTGAGCGTACCATTAATGAATGCCGGTGCGTCCTCGCCGCGACCGATCCCAGGTCCAGCCGTCGCAATGATGAAAACGAGATCTGTCGTTGGGTCGAATGTCTCTCCCGGCTCCATCACCAGAAGCGGCGCATACAGACCAGACGAAAGCTCGTCGCCATGTTCGTTGTGCACGTGATACATGAACGTGCCCGCGCGCGGCGGTGTAAAGCGCGCAACAAACGAGTCGCCGGGGGCCATCATCGGTGCGACACGACGCCCTGCGCCGCTCCAACCGCCCACGCCGTCCGCGTAACTCTCCAACTCGATGCCGTGCCAGTGCACGGCAAGCGACGACGCAAGACGGTTGTGCACGGTAATAGCGACCGGTTGTCCACGTGTCAGCACGAGTGGCGCACCCGGAACCAGCACCGAGTCCCTGGCTGGCGCACGCGTTCCGCGCTGCTCAACGAAGCCGAATCCGGGACGATTGCCGAACATGTTCGCGCGGGTGTCCGCGAAGAGCTGCACGACGCGGTCTGGCGTGGCCCGCCGGCGAGACCTGGCAGCGTCCGTGACGGTTCGTGACGGGAGCACCGTAACGCCAAGTACCAATCCCGCCATCGATTCCGTGGCGTGATTGGTCACCTTCGGGCCTTCGGGCGCGGCATGTTCGTGCGACGGATTCCCCGATGCCAGTGTCGCCTCCGGCATCCGGTCGAGCCGCTGGTCAGCGCTCATGTGCGAGACGATGTGGCAGTGAAACAGCCAATTGCCTGGCCGGTCCGGCGCCCATGCCATTTGCATCCACTCTCCGCGACGCGTGGCCGTCGTCACCACGGTGTTCTTTTGCGCACGCGCGAGCGCGCTATCGTGCACGGCGTCGCCGCGTTCGCTCACCACGAAGTAGAAGCCATGAAGATGCATCATGTGCAATTCGTCGGACGCGTTGATCACCTGCCAGCGCACCGAGTCGCCCATGGTATACGTCAGTCGCTCGGTGTGCGGCCACGATCGCCCGTTCATGGCATTGAGCTGGAACCCGCGATTGCCCGTGGTGCCCCCAGGCGTCCACCGCGTCATCACGAACACGCGATCGTCGACGGCGTGAGGCGCCGCAAGATGCCCACTCGTGTCCGGCGCAGGGTCGACCACCAGCGCTCCGACCAGCTGACCGTTTTCATTCGACACTGGCGTACGAGCCGTCGCGCTGCTGGCCCAGTAATACCATGCTCCCGGAATGCCGGCGCGGAAACGAAACTCGTGAGTTTCGCCCGGTGCAATCTCCGTGGAGTCGAGCACGACGACGTCGCGAGTCTGGAGGCCGCGCACCCACAACGACGTCGAGAGTGCATTGCGCACGCTAACGCGGACATCCATCCCGCTTCGCACGCGGATGAGGGGTCCCGGAATTCGCGCCGGTTGACCCTCTTCCGCAAAGGCGCGCACCCGAAGCGCGCACCCATCAGCGCCGTCCGGATACCAGCTAGCGTCGCCCATCACCAGGCGGAGCGACACGACTCCATCGCGCACGATGCCGGTTGGGATGCGATTGTCGTTCGGCGACACCCGAGGCGCGCGGGCGGGGGGAAGGTGTCGGCAGTCGGCCGCATATGCTGACTGCGCGAAAACGGCGAGCATGAGCCCGCCTATAAGGATCACCGCTCGCGACGTCCCCATAATGCGTCTCCGGTTTGCACGACAGCGTCCATGTGCTCGGCGGAAAATCTAAGCGGCTGGCAATCCAGGTACACACCCGCGGAGAGTGTGGCACCAACGAGTACTTCGGTGCTAAGATCCGCCGATATCGCACCCTCCTCCTTCTCACGTGCCATGTCTGAACATCGAGCCATCGTCCATTGGGAACACGCCGGTGGACCATTCATCAAGCGGCAATACTCTCGCGCCCATCAATGGACCTTCGACGGCGGCGTCACAGTGCCTGCGTCTTCGTCCCCTGCGGCCGTGCCTCCACCGTATGGCGACCCAACCGCCGTGGATCCCGAGGAGGCGTACGTCGCAGCAATCGCCAGTTGCCACATGCTCACGTTCCTGTGGCTGGCTGCCGCCGAAAACATTGACGTCGTGCGCTATCGTGACGACGCGGTGGGGTACATGACCCCCAACGAACGTGGTGTACCGTGGGTCTCCACAGTCAGTCTTTCGCCGAACGTGCAGTATGCCCCGGGAACGGAGCCGACTGCTGAGCGCGAGGCCGATTTACATCATCGCGCACACGAGGGCTGCTACATCGCAAACTCGGTCCGAACTGAAATCAGTGTGACGGGCGCTGCGGCTGCGGAGGCCAATCACACACACCCTGATCCGACACCACGCCGAATCGCATGAGCGCGCTCGAACAGATCCGCCGTCTTTGGCAGCATGCCGAGTGGGCAGATGGTACGCTGCAGGCCGCACTTGAAGCGATTCCCGATTCGCCACCGCCTGACGTCATGCGCGAATACGCACACGTGCTGGGCGCGGCGGAGGTGTGGCTTGCGCGTATCGAGGGACGCTTATCCGCCACACCCGTCTGGCCGACTCTGACGCTCTCTGAAGCTCGAGCGCTCTCCGCGCAGCTACGAGCCGGCTACGCACGCCTGCTCGCTGAGCTAGTTGACGACGAATTGTCGCGAAGTGTGTCGTATACCAACAGCGCCGGTCAGGCGTTCGTCACATCGCTCGATGACATCCTGCTGCATGTGATGCTCCACGGTCAGTACCATCGCGGCAAAGCCAATGCGCTTCTCCGTATGGCCGGCGCCGATCCCGCGCCGGTCGACTTCATCTCTTTCGTTCGAGGCGTACCTGCCGCAATCACGGATGTGCCGCGGCAGGCGCGGTGACAGTTTTCGAAACACTGGCGAACCGGTTTTTGCCCCACGCCGCGTGCTGCGCTTGGCGGTTCCTCGGCGAGTGCTCAGGTTTCGATGGAGATGGTGGTCAGGCCTTCGAGCTCACCACGCCAGTTGAATCCCACCGCATAGCAGTCGATGGCGATCGTGCCTACGCGATACACGACCGTGTGCGCAAGCGACGTCCGCAGCGTTTCGCGAAGCAATCGGTACCGCGGGACACGCGCCACTCCCACCGAGTCGTACGGATCGATGCGCTCGATATGGCGCGCGAAGAATTCGTCGAGCGTGATGATCTCGATCTGTTTGTCGGCCGCGATTCCAAGCAATGACCGGAATTCCGCCGCGCTCAGCGGCGACACCGGTGGATGATTGACACCGGCGTGACGAAAGTAGACGAACGGGTAGTCCGACTCGCTTGTGTAGAGCAGCCCGCTGGTGAGCCGTTGCAGCACCGGCTGGAGCGTTGGCGCAATGAAGATCAGCGAATTGCGCGCAACTGGTGCGGCAACCGCGAGCGGAGCAGCGACGTCGGATGTAGCGGAGCACGCCGTGGAAGCGAGCAGCACGGCGAGCGCGGACAAATACAGCCGAACTCTGGACATAGTCTGCGGAGCAGGGACCCCACTCGACAAACCGGACTGGTTTACCGAGTGCGTGTCGTTACCCGCAGTGTGGCGTGGGGTGGAGTGTCGAGCGTCACCACGCGAACGCGCGATGGTGCGTAATCACGCCATGCGCCAATACTCACCGAGAGGATGATGGCACGAGGTCGTTGACGAATCGCACCTGCCGTGTGTTGTTGTCAACGACCGTCTTACACCGGTCCGCCGCGCCTTGGAGCGGCCAATCGCAATACCCTGCTTTGTCGAGGTCCCATGCCTCCCGT
>JBDTXZ010000357.1:0-4774 GCA_040005935.1 bacterium
TCTTCACGGACGATGCAGTCATGACCATCGTGAGCAAGTACACGCGCGAGAGCGGTGTGCGCCAACTCGAGCGACAGGTGGGTGCAGTCGCGCGGAAGGTGGCGCGCAAGCTTGCCACCGGCGGCACGGACGACTTGACGATTTCGCCGGAAGACGTGCGTGAGCTGCTGGGGCGCCCTCGCGTACATCCCGAACATGCAAATGAGGAAAACGAGATCGGCGTTGCTGCCGGGATGTACTACACGCCGATGGGTGGCGATATCATGTTTGTCGAGGCGGCAATTCGTCGGTTGCACGGAGCACAACGCTCGCCGGACAGCGACGATCAGCGCGTGCAGGTTAGCGGCTGGGGGAATGTTTCACTCATTCTCACCGGACAGCTTGGCGACGTCATGAAGGAAAGCGCGCGCGCCGCGCTCACGTATGCGGCGACGCATGCATCCGCGCTGAAGATTCCCGAAGACCGACTGGGATCGATCGAGGTGCATGTCCACGTTCCCGCCGGTGCGATTCCCAAGGACGGGCCTAGCGCTGGCGTTGCGATATCGGTTGCCCTTGTCAGCGCCATGTCTGGTCGGCCGGTCCGCCGAGAGGTTGCCATGACCGGCGAGTCAACGCTGCGTGGTCGCGTGTTGCCGATCGGCGGCCTGAAGGAGAAGGTGCTTGGTGCACACCGTGCTGGCATCACCACGATTATCCTACCCAAGGACAACGAGGCGGACATGGAGGATATCCCGGAGGAGGTGCGGAAGCAGCTCACCTTCCACCCGGTCAGTACTCTCGACGAAGCCTTCGCTATCGCACTGTTACCCGCGGCAAATGGTATGGCGCCAGCGGAGAAGCCAACCTTCATGGAGCAGGCTGAGGCCGGCGTGTAATGGCTGCGGTTCCCGGGGTTGACAACTCAGTATTGCCCTCAGCCCCGGGATGTATTACCATTGTTTCCAGCGACGCACCCGTGCTAAGGCCCGGGAACCTAGTTCCAACGAATTTGGGGCCTGCTCTTCGCGGGTCCCTTTTTTTTCGTCCGCGTCGCTGCTTATGCGGTACAGTGCCGTATCTGCAGGGCGAGCCCCCGCGTGAGGGTGCCGTTCACGTTCAACATGTAGGCGGCTTGTGCGATAGAAATCGTACACCGGCTACAAACATCATTGAGGAGTTCAGCTATGCGTACGACCGGCACCGTGAAGTGGTTCAACGACACGAAGGGCTTTGGCTTCATCACCCCCGCGAACGGCGAGAAGGATTGCTTCGTGCATCACTCCGCCATCCAGGGTCATGGCTTCAAGTCCCTCGCAGAGGGTGAGGCTGTTGAGTTCGACGTGGTTCAGGGCGCAAAGGGCCCGGCCGCTGAGAACGTCGTCAAGCTCGGCCGCTAAACGGCGAGTCGGACTGGCTGGTCGTCGCTGACGAGCTGAACTAGTCCCCTCGAAAATTGCAACACCCCGTACCGCTTGCGGTACGGGGTGTTGTGCTTTCAACCCAACCGTCTTGGGAGATTGTTTGTCTAGAAGGGGAATGAACCGCCGAGTTTCCTTCCTCTAGCGAGCGCAGATGTCCAGGTCCTCGATTCGCCGTCTCTCCGCCGTGCTCGTGGTCGTCATCGCGTCGGCAGCATCGGCGCAGAATGATGCGCAGCCTGTCAACTGTCCCACTGGTAACGACGACGTGCGCGTCGCCGCCCTCGCCGGTCTCGCGCAGCTTGACGCCGAGCAAACGCTGCCCACCATGAAAAATATTCTTGCGCGCAAAGATGCGTGCTCGGTGACGCTGAGGCGGCAGGTGATGGGATTCGTGAACCGATCCCGCTACGGCGACCAGACCGACCTGTTTCTGAGCGTCGCGCGGACCGACCCCAACGCCGAGCTTCGCCGCTACGCGGTGCAGATGCTGGCGCAGTCGAACAGTGAACGTGCGACGAGCGCGCTGGACTCGATCGTGTTCGGCAGCATCGGCGCGGAACTTCGGGACGTCGCATTGCGATCGTTGAGTCAGCAGTCCTCCCCAGCCGCGCGGGCGAGCGTGCATCGTGCGATAGAGTTGACGACGCTACCTCTCGAGGTGCGCGTGCGCGCCATCAACGCGCTGGGTTGCTGCCGTCGTTCTCCTGATGAGACGGCGTATCTCATAGCCTTCCACGCGAAAGCGGATCATCCTGACCTTCGCGACGCCGCAGTGCGCGGCATTGCGAATCAACGGACAACCGAAGCGACGAATTGGCTGCTCGGCATCGCACGTGACAAGGCACGCGACATCGAGGTGCGTCGGCAGGCGCTGTCCGCCATCGGGCAAACTGTTCGGGCAAATGAGGGGTCGAGCGCGGGCATGGACCTCAAGACGCTCATCAGTCTCTACGATGACTTCGCCGGCCAGGTGGAGATGCAGGACCGGATGCTCGACGTCATCTCGCAACACTCAGAGACGGTGGCGACAGACAAGCTGCTTCAGGTGGGTCGCTCTGAAATCAATGTGGAGCTGCGCCGGAAGGCGGTGCAACGCGTGGGGCAGCGGCGTGATCCACGCGTTCGCGAGTTCTTGATGGAGATATTGGGCAAATAGGAAGTTGCGGGTGAGCGACGCATCAATGGCACGCGTACCGAATGAGGCTGGTTGGCCAGATGCTGTTGCGTCCGTGTGACAGACAATGTCACGCCGACGCAGCAGCGTAGCTCGCTTGGGCCCGGTACTAATTTGAAGGCTGATCGTAAGTTGTTGTGCGAGTGTCGTTTGCGATTGTGTTAGCCGGTGTTGATGAGCCCGCATGTTAATTGCTTTGACTCGCGCAAGCCAACCGGCGGACTCTGCCGGTGCTGCGCTGAGTTGATCACGCTCTCAAACCGGACGGAGAAAATCGATGAAGAGATTCTTGCTCGTTCTAGCCACCGTGGCCATACCAACTTTCTCGGCGTCCGCACAGCAGACGATCGACTTCGAGAGCGGATCGAACGGCGCCTACATCAGTAGCGGCTACAGTGGACTCAATTGGAGCAATTTCATCTTCCTGAATGCCACGACGTTCGGCTATCCGGGATACGCGAATGGGCGTCATTCCGGCGATTTTGTGGCGTATAACGCCTATGGAACTCCGGCACAAATGCTTCAGGCCACCGGCCCGTTCACTTTCAATTCAGCATGGTTCAGCTCAGCGTGGAACACCAATCTCAACATCAATGTCACCGGTTATGTAGGTGGCGTTGCGACGTTCTTTCAAAGTGCGGTCCTTCAGCCCACCGGTGGCGCGCAACAGTTGGTTTTTAACTGGACGAACCTCGACAAAGTCGAGTTCGCGACGTCGGGCGGCTCCAGCGCCGGTTACGGCGGGGCGGGTACGCACTTCGCGATCGATGACGTAGCACTCAACCAAGCCGTCGCGCCGGAACCGGCGTCGTTGATTTTGCTCGGCACCGGCATGTTCGCGGTCGTCGGGATCACTCGCCGCCGTAGGAACATCTCGCTCTGATCACCCCCGCGGCCGCGAGCCGCAATTCCACTTTGGCGCAAGTGCCCCGTCCTCTCTTGGTAGGACGGGGCGCTTTTTTTGGCCAAAACGGCACGTTCGGTACGGCCGCCACACCTATGTGGCACGTTTGTCATAAAACGACCTCAAGGTCTCCACATATTGTGGCTTTACGTCAACACTTTGTGAGCACAAACCGAGGTCGGCAGCGGCAAGTATATGAATTTAAACAACTTACACAGAACCAGCACTCGGCATCAGGCTTGCTAATTACCAGTATCACATGGCAGGCGGCACAGTCTAACTCTACGCGGGCACTAGTGAAGCGTTCTCTTCGGTATCTCATAGCGGTTGCGGTCTTGGCGTCGCCAAGTACGGCGTCAGCGCAACTGATTGGAAGTAGCGGTGGTAAGACATTGTGTTGCTTTGGCGCCACGAGCACGCACACGTACGGCCAGACGATCACGGCACCCGTAGGAGCCGCGGCCTTGCAGGACTTCTCCTTCTGGCTTGGCGGCAGTCTCAATTATTCTGGCGGCAGCCGCAATTTTGACTTTAACGCGTATGTCTTTGATTGGGATGAAAGCGCGCATCACGCGTCCGGCGCTGCCCTGTTTGCGAGCGCGCCAATCAGCGCTCCGACGGGTCCAGGCCTTACGCAAATCGCAGTGAATACCGGAAACACTCCCGTGATCGCCGGACGCTCATACATCGTCATGTTCTCATTCGACCAGCTTACCAATTCGGGGGCGGGGTACGTTCCGTTCGCATGGTCGGACGATCCAAACTCCTACGCCGGCGGCTACGGAGCGTGGTTTAACAACGCCGTCATCGGTGAGGTGAGTTCGACTGCTTGGGACGGCCCGTGGGAAGCTGGCGACTGGCAGTTCGAGGCTGCGTTCGATCAAGGGATCGCGGGTCCGCAGTACAACGGCCTCGACCTCGTCGTAACTCCGCAGGACAACGACCTCGTCGTAACTCCGGAACCCGCCTCTCTCGTGCTGCTCGGCACTGGACTCGCCTGCGTGTTTGGCTTGGCGCGCCGGCGTCGTTGCGCGACGAAGTAAACCTTACTGTCACTGCCACGCGAGGACAGCCTCGGACTCATGTCCGGGGCTGTCATTGTATCAAGGCACAATCGCGCCGAATACTGCGGCTTTCCACGGCACCCAGCGAAGTGGCTCCGGCTCGGTGCCTGGGACGAAGTACTCGGTATATCGCCGCTCAACAGGCGTGCTGTCGTCAGCGAGCAACCCCGTTGCCCGATCGAGTTCCGCGGTCACGAGGCCGGCTGGCTGCGTCCACTGCGCCGGGGCC
>JBDTXZ010000358.1:0-4772 GCA_040005935.1 bacterium
CCAGCAGTCGTTCCGCATCATCCAACGTTGGACCATTACCGCGACCTGTTCGGCCGATTGGACCTGGGCCGGTATGCGTTGAATAGCGCATTCGTCGCGGTGGTGACGACCATTGCTGCGCTCGCGATCAATTCGTCAGCGGGTTACGCGTTTGCGAAGCTGCGATTTGCTGGGCGAAATCAAACATTTCGCATTCTAGCGGCGGGCCTGGCGATTCCCGTCCAGGTGGCAATGCTTCCGTTGTTTCTGCTGGTAAAATCGCTCGGCCTGGTGAACAACTACGGGGGTGTAATCGTCCCCGGCCTCGCGAGTATCTTCGGCATCTTTCTCGTGCGGCAGTATGCGCTCGCGATCCCGGATGATTTGCTGGACGCCGCGCGCATAGATGGCGCAAGTGAATTTCGGGTCTTTCGCTCTATTGTGCTGCCGACCATCAAGCCGGTGCTGGCGACGCTGGCGCTCTGGACCTTCCTGGCCACATGGAACGACTTCATGTGGCCACTCATTATCCTGAGTGACGACAGGAAGTACACACTGCCCGTTGCGCTCGCGGGGCTTGTTGGCGAGCACGCGCAGGACGTCGAGCTCATGATGGCTGGTGCAGTCATCACCGTGCTTCCCGTGTTGACACTGTTCCTCTTCCTGCAGCGCTACTACGTCGAAGGCGTGACGGAAGGAAGTGTGAAGTGAGCGCGCCACGCGACGGACATGATAGATCCCGACACTCGCTGCGCGAGTGCGGGATGACAGCATGCCGCGAGTGCGGGATGACAGTATGCCGCGAGTGCGCGACGACAGTATGCCTAAAGGTCCAGCGCAGCACCGTTGGAACGAATCACCTCGCGGTAGAACAGCGCGCTCGCTTTCGGCGTGCGTTGTTGCGTGGCGTAGTCCACGTGCACGATGCCGAAGCGCTTGGAAAAGCCAAGGCTCCACTCATAGTTGTCGAGCAGGCTCCACGCGAAGTAGCCACGCACGTCGGCGCCTTGTTCAATCGCGTCGTGCACCGCCTTGATGTGCTCGCGGAAATACCACACGCGCAGAGGATCGTTGACCTGACCGTCGATCGTGTGCGGCGCGTCATAGATCGCGGCGCCGTTCTCGGTGACATAGAGCGGAAGGCGGCCGTATCGCTCGGTGACCCACGTGAGCGTGCGGGTCAGCGAGGGCGGATGCATCTCCCAGCCGGTCTCCGTGTACGCGTGCTCGGGCTGCCGCACGTAGGCAATACGCACAGGGAGCGCGAGGGGATCATTCCGAACCACGCCCCGCGTGTAATAGTTGACTCCAAGAAAATCGATCTTCTGGCCGATCAGCGTGAAATCGTCGTCGGGGAAATCAGGCCACGCGATGCCGAAAATGTCGCGCATCTCGTCGGGGTACGATCCGAGAAACACGGGATCGAGATACTGCCGATTCATGTACGCGTCGCCGCGTTGCGCGGCGTCGTGATCTTCAGGCGTATCTGTTGCCGGGTCCTTCGGCTCGAGGTTGACGACAAGCCCAACCTGACCACTGCGCGCCTCGGCGCGGAACGCCTGCACACCACGCCCATGCGCGCGAAGGAGGTTGTGACTCGCGAGCGGCGCTTCGAAAAGATTGCGATGTCCGGGCGCCAACGCTCCGTGCAAGTAGCCACCGTCCGTCACGACCCACGGTTCGTTCAGCGTCGCCCACATGGGGACGCGATCGGCGAGGCGCGCAAACACGGCCGTCGCGTAATCGCCGAACCAATCGGCCACATCGCGATTCAGCCAACCGCCGCGATCGTCGAGCGCCGCAGGAAGATCCCAGTGAAAGAGCGTTGCGTTCGGCGTGATGTTGGCGGCGAGCAACGCGTCGACGAGATGGTCGTAAAAGTCCAATCCCTTCTCGTTGATTGCGCCGGTGCCGGCGGGAAATACACGACTCCAGCTAATGCTGAACCGGTATGCCTGAAGGCCAAGCTCGCCCATGAGGGCGACGTCGTCGCGCCAGCGGTTGTAGTGGTCGCACGCGATGTCCCCGGTGTCACCATTCGTCGTGCGTCCAGGACTGTGCGCAAAGCGTTGCCAGATACTCGGCCCCGCACCGTCAGCGAGTGGGCTGCCTTCGATTTGATAGGCCGACGTGGATGCGCCCCAGAGGAAGGCGTCGGGAAAGCGGTGCGAGTTGCTCATGCGTTCCGTAAGGGCGACGCGCCTGCCCAATGGGCCAAACGCGATACCGAGAGAGTTACGTGACACTCAATTCGAAGACGGCGGCAACGGTCGAGCTGGAGGCCGTGCGCAAAGTGTATGACGGAGACGTCGTTGCGGTACACGGAGTGGACCTCTCCGTTGCGGCAGGCGAACTCGTTGTGCTTGTGGGGCCATCCGGGTGCGGAAAGAGCACGACGCTCCGGATGGTTGCGGGACTGGAAGCCATCAGCTCCGGCCGACTCTCGATTGGCGGACGAGTCGTGAACGACGTGCCACCATCTGAGCGGGACATTGCCATGGTCTTCCAAAGCTACGCGCTGTATCCGCACATGACAGTGCGCGAGAACATGGGTTTTGCCCTGCGCCTTCGAAAGCGTCCCACGACCGAGGTGACGACACGCGTCGACGCCGCCGCGGCGACGCTCGGACTCACGGAGCTTCTCGACCGGCAACCGCGCCAACTCTCAGGCGGACAGCGCCAGCGAGTGGCAATCGGGCGTGCAATCGTTCGAGAGCCAAGCGTATTTCTGTTCGACGAGCCGTTGTCGAACCTGGATGCGGCGCTGCGGAGCGAGATGCGGCGCGAACTCGCCACGCTGCACAGCCGGCTAGGCGCAACGATGCTGTACGTGACGCACGATCAGATCGAGGCGATGACACTTGGCGACCGGATTGTCGTGATGCATCAGGGTCGTGTTCGGCAGGTGGATACCCCCGCGCGGGTATACGAGCGACCCGCCGATACTTTTGTGGCTGGATTCCTTGGTAGTCCTCCAATGAATCTCATCGCCGGTACGCTTAGCCGGGATGCTGATGCAGTAACGGTGCGCCCCGACGCGGCGGCTCAGCTCACGCTACGCGCGCCATCGCTGACTATGCTCGAGCGCCTGCCGGAGGCGGGAGCTGTTGTGCTGGGTGTACGTCCCGAACATTTGCGGACATCAGTGTCGACGGGCGCGCCACCAGATCACGAGAGCTTCGATGCGACGGTCGAGCTTGCCGAGGCGCTCGGGCATGAACAACTGCTGCATTTGCGTGTGGATCGCGTGCCACTCACAGTGCGCGGGGCGCCCGGGGTTCGCCCCGCCGTCGGGTCCCTCGTGCGGGTGCATGTTGATCCGTCCATGGTGCATCTCTTCGATGCACAGAGTGGGGTGTCGCTACGGCGCGCGTCGTCCTGAGCAAAGGTTGCTAGGCATCGGTCATCCCGCACGAGCGACCGCTCGTGTCGGGATCCACTAGACGTCGCGCGGGGACGGTCATAGCACCGCGACGGTAGAACCCGACATTCGCTACGCTCATGCGGGATGACAGCTCACCGTTACGCAACCAGGACCGGCGCAGCACTCGTCGCCGTCGCCTCGCCGCGCGGGCGCGCGGCGAGCAGGTACAACACAGGTGTCACGAGCCGAGCGAGCAGCGTGGACGACACCAGGCCGCCGATGATCACCCAAGCGAGCGGTGAATACAACGGCGACCGCTGAAGCGCCAACGGCAACAGCCCGCCGATCGCCGTCATGGACGTCAACACAATTGGCAGGAAGCGCACTTCTCCCGCACGCTTGATCGCGTCATGCAGCGACAGGCCCTCACCGACGAGTTGGTTCGTGTAATCCACGAGCAAGATCGACGTCTTGATCTCGATACCAACGAGCGCGACGAACCCGATCAACGCGGTGAATGAAAGCGTGTACCCCGCGAAGAACAGCGCGACAATGCCTCCAACGATGCCGAGTGGGATGACGCTTGCCACGACGGCGGTGACGCGGAAGGTCTCGAACTCCACCACAAGCACCGCAAGGATAAGAAACACCGCCACGATAATCGCACCGCCCATTCCACCAAAGCTCTGCTCCCGGCTCTCCAACTCGCCGGCAGCAACCAGCCGATAACCACCAGGCAACGTCATCGCATTGAGTTTTGCCAAAGCCTCATTCGTAAGACGTGCGGTGTTGAACCCAGTGCGCACAAAGCTCGTCACCGTGAGCGACCGCTCGCTATCACGATGCTGGATGACGGCCGGCGTTGCGGCAAACCTCGTCGTTGCCAACTGGTTCAGCGGCACCTGTCCGCCGCTTTGCGCCGACACCCACACGTGATCCAGCACGCCGATGTCGGGACGTCCCGCATTCGGCAAGCGGACCACGACGTCGTGTTCCTTTCCGTCCATCGTCCGAATGACGCCAGCGGGAAGACCAGCAATCGCCAAGCGAACAGTGCGGTCCACTTCGCTGGTTGGTACGCCGAGCATGCCGGCCTTCTGGCGATCGACGTCGATGCGAATGTCCGTACGCGCGATGCGCACCGGATTTACGACGTACTGCGTACCGGGCAACGCGCTGAGAATGCGCTCCACGTTGCCAGCAAGATTCCTGAGCGTGTCGAGATTCGTTCCCTGCACGCGGATGGCGATCGGGGCTTCGACAGGCGGCCCGTTCTCGAATTCGCGCAACTCGATGCGCGCTGCCGGATACGCCGCAAACTGCGCGCGAAGCGAGTCGAGCAACAATTCTGTCTTCCCTTCGTTGAACTCGCGCAGCAACACGAACAGCTGTCCGGCATTACTGCTCAGCCCACGCGGAACGACGTTGT
>JBDTXZ010000359.1:0-4764 GCA_040005935.1 bacterium
CGTGCGCAGGATCACGTCGCCGGTATTGCGCTCCGGGATCTGTGCGTACAGCGCGGTGTCTGTCGAACCGGCAGCGGGAAGTGCCGCGGGGCTACACGTCGCGAACGCACGATGCAAGGTCATGCTGTACTGCCCGCTCACGGACGACGTCGACCTGGACTCCGTGTTGCCCGGCGCACATCCGATGACTGAGAGTGCAAGGACGAGCTCCCTCCAACGATATCTCTGCATCCGTGGAAATATACGGCGACGTAGCGCGTGGGACCATCGTCTTGACATTCGTGTACCTACAACACTAACTTAGTGTCGCAGGTACACTCTTACTGGAGTCACCATGGCTGTCGCAGATATGCTGCCTGACGCCGAGATCATCTACCGTGCGCATGGCGTGCTGCACGAGCAATCCTGGCGCGCCTACCCCGACGGAACGCCCCTCTTCGACGCGCCCGTTGCCATGCCCGATACGATCCTCCTTCGGCCCCGCAACCTCGCAACCTTCGTCGCCGCGCTCTACTGGGTTGACGCCTTGGTCGAGCGTGGTCATCCGGTTCCGTCCCTCGTCCTGCCGTTGATTCCGGGCGCCCGCCAGGATCGCCTCAACCCGTCGGGCGACTACCTCTTCACCGTCAAGTCCGTCGCGCAGGCCATCAACGCCCGCCACTTCCCCACCGTCACCGTGCTCGATCCGCATTCGGATGTCGGTCCCGCGCTCATTGATCGGTGCCGCGTTGTCCCCGCAACCTTCTCCAACGATCGCCACTACGACGGCGTGATCGCACCGGACGGAGGCGCGGAAAAGCGGGCGTACCGTATCGCGGCGTCCTTGGGTGTGCGGCTGTACCACGCATGGAAAACGCGTGACGTCTCGTCGGGCGCACTCACCGGCTTTGGCATCGAGCCCATGCCCGCCGGCAACTACCTCATCGTCGACGATCTCTGCGACGGCGGTGGGACATTCATCGGCCTCGCTGACGTGCTCGACGCCTGCGGAGCACGCGCAGACCTCTACGTCACGCACGGCCTGTTCACGAAAGGCACGCAACTGCTCCTCGATCGCTTTACGAACGTCTTCTGCACGGACTCCGTCATGGGCGAGCGGCCCGGCGTCACGGTCCTTCCGCGCTGCCTGGCTCTTCTCCAATCCCTCCAAGGCACTCCATGAATCCGCTGCTCCTCATCGATGGCTATAAGCTCGACCACCGCCGTCAATATCCGGCGAACACGCAGCGCGTCTACTCCAATCTCACCGCACGTGGCAGCAGGATCGCTGGCCAGGAAGACGTTGTATTTCTCGGCCTGCAATACTTTCTCCGCCGATACCTGATGGACGAGCTGACGTCCTTCTTCGCCGGTGACATCGAGGCTATCGCGGCACGATACACCGCACGCGTCAACGGATACCTCGGCCCCAATGCCATCGGCACGGACCACATTCGCGCGCTGCATGCGCTCGGATACCTCCCGCTCGAATTCCGCGCGGTGCCGGAAGGCACCAGCGTGCCGTTGCGCGTGCCGCTGCTCACCGTCGAAAACACGCACGACGACTTCGCGTGGCTCGTCAACTACTACGAAACGTTGCTCTCGGCCTGCCTCTGGATGCCGACGACCTCGGCGACGAGTGCACTCCGGCTTCGCCACTTGCTGGAGTCCTATGCAAGGCAAACCGGCTCGCCGCTGGAGTTCGTGCCGTGGCAGGGGCATGACTTCTCCTTCCGTGGGATGGCTGGCGTGGAGTCCGCCGCGCTCAGCGGCATGGGCCATCTCGTCGCGTTCACGGGCACCGACACGATCCCCGCCATCGACTTCATCGAGACCTACTACGGCGCACCTGACGGCTACCTGATCGGCGGTTCCGTTGCCGCCACAGAACACTCCGTGATGTGCGCTGGCGGCAAGTCGGGCGAATTGGAAACCTTCGCACGACTGCTCGATCTCTATCCGAGCGGCATTGTATCGGTGGTGTCGGATACGTGGGATCTGTGGCATGTACTCACGAACATCCTTCCGCAGTTGAAGGAGCGCATCATGGCGCGCGACGGAAAGATCGTCATCCGCCCCGACTCTGGTGATCCGGTGAAGATCGTGTGTGGCGATCCGGATGCATCGGCAGGGAGCCCGGCCCACAAGGGCGTCGTGGCACTGCTCTGGGAATTGTTCGGAGGTGCCACCACATCAACCGGCCACCGCCTGCTCGACGCGCATATCGGCTGCATCTACGGCGACTCGATCAGTTACGAGCGCGCCGCCGCGATCCTCGCCGGTCTCGACGAGAATGGTTTCGCGTCGGCCAACATGGTGTTCGGCGTGGGCAGCTTTACCTATCAATACGTCACTCGCGACACGTACAACTTTGCCATGAAGGCGACCTGGGTGCAGATCGACGGCGAGGGCATCGCCATTTTCAAGGCGCCCGCCACCGACGACGGCGTGAAGAATTCCGCCAAGGGTCGCCTTGCTGTCTTGCACGACGACACCGGGCACCTCACACTCATCAATGAGGCGACCGAAGAGCAGGAAGCGGCCTCGCATCTGCGCCTGGTATGGCGCAACGGTGCGTTCGTCGCCTTCGACTCGTTCGACGTGATTCGCGATCGCGCGCTCAAGCCGCGCGCAGCGGTAGCGCCGTGAGCGTGGTGCAACGCGTCACCGTCGATACGGTCATCTTTACGATCCGCGACACCGAACTACAGGTATTGCTCGTGCGGCGGGCCATCCCTCCCTTCAAGAGCCGATGGGCAATTCCGGGTGGCTTTGTCTTGCCACACGAGTCACTCGACGAAGCCGCACGTCGCGAACTTCGCGAAGAGACTGGCGTTGATGATGTGTGGCTCGAACAGCTCTACACATTCGGTGATCTCAAGCGCGATCCGCGCGGGCGAGTCGTCACGGTTGCGTACTTCGCGCTGGTGTCGCCCGACCGCGCGCCTCCACTCGCCGGAAGCGACGCCGCCGACGCGCGCTGGTGGCCAGCAGGGAACACCCCTGCCCCACTTGCCTTCGATCACGATCGCATTCTCGAGACAGCGCTGGAACGCCTCAGGGGCAAGCTCGCGTACACCAGCATCGGATTCGAGCTGCTGCCGAAGAAGTTCACGCTCTCACAACTCCAGCATGTGCACGAGGCGATCCTCGGCGAGGCGCTGGACAAGCGAAACTTTCGAAAGCGCGTCGACGCACTTGGAGTCGTCCGTCCGCTCAACGAGTCGGTGCATGATGGCGCGGGACGACCTGCACGTCTCTTTGCGTTTCGTCGCGGGAAAGGCAGGTGACGCTGGTGTCGCCTAAGACGGTTGTGGCGCACGACGAGCGCCTCGCAACGCCTTGCGGCGTTCCCGTGAAGGAAGAGAGAGCACGAACCTCGACCCTTCGCCCGGCGTACTGAATTCCACCACGATGTTGCCGCCCATCAGCCGCGCAAGGCGCCGACTGATCGACAATCCGAGCCCCGTTCCACCATGCGTGCGTGTGTATCCGCCTTCGGCTTGCACGAATGGTTCGAAAATCGACTCGAGGTCGGATGCGTCAATGCCAATGCCGGTGTCTTCAACCGCGAAGCGAGTCACGCCGGCCACGATGGTGCACTCGAGAGACACTCGTCCGCCGGCTTCCGTAAACTTGATGCCGTTCGACAGCAGGTTGAGAAGAATCTGCTTGACTCGTAAGGGATCCCCCACGTACGTGGCGCCCTCGGCGACGTCGGACACGAGCGAAAGCCCACGCGACCTGGCTTGCTCGCTTACGACACCAATCGCGTCGACGACGACGTCCGTTGCTGCCCGCTCGCGTGTATTGACGTTGAGCTGGCCCGCTTCCACCTTTGACCAATCGAGCACGTCACTGACGAGCGCGAGCACGTGCTCGGTGTTCTTTCGAATGCGCTCCAGATAGAGCGACTGCCCCTCCGCGTCACCATCGGCGACCCGCATGGCCAGGAGATCCGTAAAGCCCATGATCGCGTTGATGGGCGTGCGAAACTCGTGACTCATCGTGGCAAGAAAGGCCGACTTTGCGCGATTTGCCGAGTCCGCAGCGGTTCGCGAATCCATGAGGTCTGCCATCGTCTTCGTGCGCTGGAGCGACTGGCCCACCTCTCTCGAGAATGTGCGAAGCGCCGTGATGTAATCGGCGGAGAAACGGTGAGGATGCTTGTAGGCATACGCGAGCCCGCCGATGACCTCCCCACCAACCTTGAGAGGCACTGCGGCGCGGGCGTGCGCTTCCAGCATGCCTGGAAGATCCGTGAGCCCGGGGTACCGAGCGAGCATCGTCGCCTGATCTTCCAGGAGCACCATTTCGTCGGATCGCACTGCTTCGGCGATAGGGTACGGTGCGGCGATCGCCATCGATCGCACCTGTGCGGCGCTCTCGGTTGGCTGCGTATCGCCGCCAGCGAGAGAGAGCGTTTGGCGCCCTTCGTCGAACATCCACACCGTGCCGAGATCCGCCTCGAACAGTTCGCGGCCCATTGTCGTGGCCGCATCGATGACATCGGCGGATGTCGTTGCTCGCGACAACTCGGCAGTGAGGATCTGAAGTCTCGCGAGCCACGTCGCGCGCTCTTCGGCAATTTCATAGGCCGCATTCGCAGCGTCGCGCGATCGCACCGTGTCCTGATGCAGCGCTGCTCGCTCGATCGCCATCCCTGCTCGACGGCCGAGTTCCATCGCAAAGGCGAGATCGGACTCTGTGTACGATTTATTCGATTCGGCAAGAACCAGCGTGATGGTCCCCACGACGCGCTTTTCTGCCCAGAGCGGGACGATC
>JBDTXZ010000360.1:0-4756 GCA_040005935.1 bacterium
GCGCTCGTCATGAAGATGACGGACGCCGAATGGCAGTGGGATCGCAAGAAGCTGACGTTCTATTTTACGGCGGAGAAGCGCGTTGACTTTCGGACGTTGGTGCGCGAACTGGCCTCGATGTTTCGTACGCGCATCGAGCTCAAGCAAATTGGCGTACGCGACGAGGCAAAACGCCTCGACGGTATTGGCCGCTGCGGCCGGCAGTATTGCTCCGCGTCATGGCTGCCCGAGCTCCGTCCAGTAAACCTCGGCGTCGCGAAGGATCAGCGGCTGTCACTCAACCCGTCGCAAATCTCCGGCGCGTGCGGCCGGCTGATGTGCTGCTTGCGATACGAGCACGAGTTTTACGTGCAGAGCCGGCGGAAGTATCCGAAGGAGTTGAAGACGGTCCGGACATCGAAGGGTGAGGAAAAAGTTTTGGCGAACGACATTTTTCGCGAGCGCGTGACACTTCGCGGCATGGACGGCGAGGTGCGATTTGTTTCGCTTGCGGAGCTTCGCGACGAGATGAGCGCCGCGGGCGATCCATTGGCGGCGGCACTCAATGCTGCGTCGCAGGATCTTCGGTCGACGAGCATTTCGGTGGAGCCTGCGGACGTGGACGACACGATGGAGGACGGCGTGTCGCTCGCGTACGAAGCGGTGGAATCGGGTCCGCGCCGCGAGACGCAGCAACTACGCGCCGTGCGTGAGCCGCGCGCGCCGCGTATCAGCAATCCCGTCCGCATACCCGTGCCCGTGCCGGCTCCGTTTCCCGAGCCTGCTCGCGCACGCACGTCGGCACCGGTAGACGCGTCTGACGTCGTCCCAACGCCGGATGCCGATCAAGTCGTTGCGGAGAGCGTCGCGGATGGAGAGCGGCGCGCGCAGCGGCGCCGCGGGCGCCGGGGTGGACGACGCAACCGGCCAAGCGGCGGCAGCAATACGAACGATGGCAACGATAGCGGGGGCAGCGCCCCGACCGGAGCGTAAGTGAGTCAGTACTTCCTTACGACGGCAATCGACTATTCGAATGGCGACCCGCATATCGGGCACGCCTATGAAAAGATCGGCGCCGACGCAATCGCACGATATCGCCGGTTGCGCGGTGACGATGTCCATTTTCTCATCGGCATGGATGAGCATGGGCAGAAGGTCGAGCAGACAGCGGCACAGCTCGGAGTCGCGCCGCAAGCGCTGGTCGACACACTCGCGGAAACGTTCTCGGCGATGTGGCGACGGCTGGAAATCTCGAACGACCAGTTCATTCGCACGACCGACGCGATGCATCGCGCGGGAGTGAAAGCGCTGATCGAGCGAATCATCGAGCACAGTCCGGATGACTTCTACGAGAAGGCGTACGAAGGCTGGTATTGTATCGGCTGCGAAGCATTCAAGCAGGACGCCGAGATCATCGACGGCAAGTGTGTATTGCATCCGACGCGGACGCTCGAGTGGGTTGAAGAGCGCAATTGGTTTTTCCGCCTTAGCAAGTACGCTGGTTTCCTGAAGGCACTTCTCACCGAGCGGCCGGAGTTCTTGCAGCCGGAAAGCCGCCGCAATGAAATGCTCGCGCTCATCGATCGCGGGCTGGAGGATATTTCGGCGAGTCGCTCGCGATTGGCGTGGGGCGTTCCGTTTCCAAAGCCACTCAGCTCCGGCGAATGGCAAACCACGTACGTGTGGTTCGACGCGCTTCCGAACTATCTCACCGCGACGGGATTCCCGGATCAGTCGGGCAAGGCGCGGTGGCCGGCGCAATTGCACGTCGTTGGCAAGGATATCACTCGCTTTCATTCAATCATCTGGCCAGCGATGCTAAAGGCCGCAGCGCTTCCGCTTCCAGAGCGCGTTTGGGGTCACGGCTTCGTGCTGTTAGGCGGCGAGCGGTTCAGCAAGTCAGCCGGTGTGCGATTGGATCTGGACGAAGCGATTACCCGCCACGGCGTGGATGCGCTCCGCTATTTCCTGCTGCGCGAAGTGCCGTTCGATGGCGACGGCAGCTTTACGTGGGAGCGATTCGACGAGCGGTACAACGCGGATCTCGCCAACGCGTGGGGCAATCTTGAAAGCCGAGTTATCGCGATGGTGGAGAAGTATCGTGATGGTGTCGTGCCGGCAGGCACGCGCGACGAGGCCGATCGCGCGGATGCGCAGGACATCGAGGCCTATCACGAAGCGATGGACGGCACGCGTGGATTCCTGCTGCATGAGGCGCTGCAGCGCGCCATGGCATGCGTGGGTCGCGGGAATGAATACGTGCAGACGATGCAGCCTTGGTCGCTCGCGAAGATCGACGACGCCAACTCGCGACGCGCGCTGGACGACGTGCTGTCGTCGTTGGTGCGACAGCTCGCGCGCCAAGCGGTGCTGCTTGCGCCCTTCATGCCAAACAAGGCGCAGGCAGCATGGGAGCAGCTCGGCGGACCCGGCACCGTGCTCGAGCAACGCAACGATCAGCTTGCGTCGCTCGATGCAACCGGTTGGACTGTAAAGAAGGGCGAGTCGCTCTTTCCGAAAGTGGCTCGCCCGTAGCCGCGAAGCGATTACGGCTTCGCGGGAGCGGGGCTGGAGGATGGGACCGGCGCCGCAGGAGCGCCCGGCGTTCCAAAATCCACTTTAGGCGCCTCGCGCGATTCGGGGTTCGTCGCCGTAAAATATTTTCGCTCCTTCGCGCCAGTCATCTTCGCCGTCAGCACAGCAGGAAACTGGCGGATGTACGAATTGTACTGCTGCACCGCGCCGTTGTAATCAGTTCGTGAAACAGCCACGCGGTTCTCTGTGCCGGCCAGTTCATCCTGCAGCTTCAGGAAAGCCTGATCACTCTTGAGTTGCGGGTATGCTTCTGCGACCGCGATCAGGCGACCGAGCGCGCCATTCATCGCCTGGTTCGCATTCGCCATTTGCTCCGCGTCCTTGCTCTGCACGGCGCCGAGCAGGCCGCTGCGCGCGCGGGCCACTTCACTGAAGACGGCGAGTTCCTGATTGGCAAGCCCTTTTACGGTCGCAACGAGACTCGGCACGAGATCCGCGCGACGCTGCAACTGGACCTCGATCTGCCCCTGCGCGGCGCTCGCTTGCTCATCGAACTTCTGAATCGTGTTGTATCCGCACGCGGCAAGGACGAGCGGCAGCAGGAGGACAAGGCGACGACGTTTCATAGTGGGGGTTCCTGAGTGGAGAAGGTGTCGAGATAGGCATCGAGTCGCTCGACGCCGGAAAGATACTGGGACAGCACAACGCCGGCCTCGCCGTTCGGTATCCGCTCAGCACCCCGGTGATGCCGGAGCGCTCGCGTAAACGGGACGTCATTGAATCCGCCGAGTTCGGCAACGCGCGCCACGACGGCGGCCGCATCACTTGCTGGTTGCTCACCCTTCAGTCGCAGCACGGCGCGAAAGAGCACCATAATCGTGCTGATACTTGCGTCGACGAGATCCGCCTGGCGCCCGCCGTTGGTGCCCGCGAGGAGCGCACCCTGACGCAGTTGTAGCAGCTTGCCCATGACCTGCTGTTCAAGCTGGAGGCGGAGGTGCTCGCGCGAGATCGCGATGCCGTCGAACGGTGATGCGCCATAGAGTACGCGATTGCGCTCGAGAATGTCTGCGTATTCCATCGGAAAGATGTCGCTCGAGCGGCGCCACTCGTCGAGCGTCATGGTCATTGGTGGCGGATTACCGGCGTCGCGCCACGCAGTCGCCACCGCCGACGCAGCCGCCAGCGCGCCGGGCTCGATGCGACCGAGCAGCACGAGGACATTGTAGTCCGACTTTTTCGGCACGTGGTCGCCCGCCGCCGCAGAGCCGTACAGCACGACGCACGAGAGCTGCGCACCGTATGCAGAGCGCATCTGCGTCACTAATTCTTCGAGTGTCATTGCCATCGTTGCTTTCCTGTTACCAGTTGGAGCCGCCGCCGCCGCCACTGAATCCTCCACCGCCACCGAACCCGCCAAAGCCTCCGCCACCGCCACCACCAAAGCCGCCGCCACCCCAACCTCCGCCCCGTCCACCGCCGCCGAAGCCGCTCACAAAGGGAAGCCACCACGGAAAGCAACCGCGACGCCCGCGGCCGCGACCGCCGAACAGCGAGAGCACGATAAAGAGCACCACGAGAAGTGTGGCCGGATTGAATCGGCTGCTCGGCTGCCGAGCGCGTTGCGGCGCCGGCATGCGAACTTGCGAGCCGACCGAGCTATCCAGCGTCACGTTGAATTCCTGCGCGAACCGCTGCGCGACGCGTTGCGTGAGCCACTCGATGCCGCCACCGTAATCGCGCTTCTGGAAGAACGGTATCGCTTCGCGGCAGATTGCTCCGGCCGTGGCGTCGGTTATGAAGCCCTCCGCGCCCTGCCCTGTTTCGATGCGACAACTTCCCTGTCCGTCGCTCGACGATTCCTTCGGCACGACGAGAATCACGATGCCGGCATTGCGTGACTTATCGCCGATGTCAGCCAGCTTGCCCACCTTCCATTCTCGGCCGATGCGCAGCGCGATGTCGCTGGGTGCACGTCCCGCCAGGTCGGGCAACGTGACGATGGCCATTTCGCCCTGCGTCTTATCGCGGACGTCCTGAGCAATGCGCTCGGCGCGTGCTACGGCGTCGGCCGGCATGACGCTGGCGAAATCGTTGACCAGCCCTCGCGGAGCCGGGATTTGGGGGCCAGTCTGAAGAAGCGCGATGACGGCAAAGGCCGCTGCGCGACTTGCGAAATACTCAGATCGATTCGGTGCGGACGGTGGCGAGCTCATCGCTCCGACCGAGTGCCTTGGCAAGG
>JBDTXZ010000361.1:0-4756 GCA_040005935.1 bacterium
TCGCGTTTCCTCGGAGAGCGTGAATGAAGCCGGCCCCAGTCCCATCACCGCCCACGCGCGAGCGCACAACACAAGGCTCGAATCCGCGATACGACCGCGGGCGAGTGGCGTGTCCAGCAAATCGAGCAGCGCACTTTCGACCAGTTGTGCAGCGGCCGGACGCTTGAGCATCGCAGATGAGATGCGCAGCAGCGAGTCAGCGTTGTCACTGCGACCGTTGAATCGCAGCAACGCGCGCAATGCGTCCGTCGACGACGAATCCGATTGGAGCGCGCGCGTGAAATAGCTGCGAGCACTGTCACGCATGCCTTGCTTCTCGAACAGCTCGCCGAGGCGCAGTAGTGACGCTGCGGTAATGACGGGTGGTAGCCGTGGCCCACCATCTCCGCCGCCTACCCGCTTTGCAATCGCCGCTAGCCGAAACGAATCTGCAGCGGTGTTTAGTCCTGCCGACTGCAATGCAGCCGCTGCATTCGACGCCGCGTCCAACGCGATTGACGGACGAAGTTCTGCCGCGAGCCGATAATCATCTGCGATCTTCCGCGCGTCTGCAGCGCTGAGCGAATCGCTATCGGCCATCAGCCGGCGCTGCGCGGCATACGCTCGTCCAAAGTAACCGTTGCTCTTCGTCGTCGCGTCGAGCGCCCATTCAATTGTGTTATTGAAGAACGCCTCAGCGGAAAGAAATTGTCCGGAGTCGAGGGCAACCCTCGCGCGGCCAAGCGCGCCTGCCGCCTTCGACACTGACTGAGCCAACGCGCTATGTCCACCCACAACAACACACAGCACGACGACGACACAACGCGCCCGCGCACCACCGCAAGTCGTAAAGAGTCGAGTCACCGGTCACCTCCCGGAGCAACCAGTGCCGAATTCCCGGCACTGTAGCTCTGCAAAAGCACACTCGTCGCCTTGATCGTGGGCTTACGCGCGAGGAGATCATTCAGCGGCGCGCCCGTAACCACAGTGCCTCCCGCGTATCGGATCTTCTCGATATCGCACACATAGCTCGCGACTCCGCCGATGCAGCCGGTGAGAACTACCACGCCAGGGGCGGTCGATCGCGGTGGGCCTGGATCGTCAATCGTGGCCACGACGCGAAACTCCATGCGCGCTTCGGCCGCTGCGCCGATGTCGGTGCCGCTAAGTGGAACGCGCACGCGCGACGCGCCTGGCGCAAATGCAACCTGCACATTCACCGGAATTCGCCCGAACAACAACGGCACCAACTCGGCGCGCTCGAGAATCGTCGAGAACCGGCGCACCCACTGGTCGCGCACATTCGCGACGAGCCAGTCTCGCCGGTCGATCATGTTGCTGAAATCCTCAAAGTCCACACGAAGGGAGTCCGGCTGTGTGCGACCAGCACCGACGAGACGGAACTCGATCCACGCACCAGGCGTGGCCGGCGGTGGCTTTTCCACCCAGCGCACCTTCACGGTGTCGGCGGGTGGTGTGTTCGACAGCCGCCAATCTGCAAACGCGAACTTCCGCGCAAGCGCCGCCCGCACAGGCTCAGCGAGCGCAAATTGCAATTGCCGACAGTTTGCTCCACACGCCGCGCTCTGGTCGAGCCGGTCCCAATACGTTGGCGCATCGATGGACAACACGAGCGCGACCGGTCGGCGTACGGGCGTGACTACATGCGCGGGGCGCGCTACGGCCATTGTCATGGCCGCGACAAGACAGGCCGCTGCCACGATCATTGCGCTACGGATTGGCAAGTAGAATCTCTGTTTCATATCTAAGAGGGACCTCGCCCCTGGCCAGGACAACGCGGTGAATGCCGCGCACTTCCCAGTAGATCTTCTCTCCCACGTGCAGTGGACGACGCGTCCTCACGACGCGGAAGCCGGACCACCTACCCGTGAGCGTCACGCGAGCGCTTGCGCCATTCGTGTCCAGCTCCGCCAACGCGATGCTGTCGGGAGGCGGAGCATTTGCGCGCACTGAATCCATTTCAGCCGCGCGCCGACTGAACACGCGGATACTATCACCCCACCGCTTGCGAGCAAGCGAGTCAAGTGGCATCGAGTCGCGGAAGGTGAGCAACAGTCCAGCAACTGATGACAGCGTATCCGCCGCAAGGACAACGCCAGTCGAGTCGTGTTCGCGAACGATGAGCGCCACGGCGCATCCGGAGGGCAGACCCCTGAACAGCGGATACATGGGCAACGCGCGCACGCGCGACACCTGATCGAACTCCTCTGGATACTGCAAGGACGACCGCAGCCATGGCCACACACGAATCGCTCGCGGACTCACATGCGTCTCGGTGTGAAACCAGACTTCGCGCCCAATCGGCCACGTCCACACACCGAACGCTACGGGAGTCGTGAGCCTGTTCAAGAGCGCGGAATCAGCAGCGGGGGCTGCAGCCATCGTTGTTCGCGCCGGCCGCACTGTCGGTGCACTACCCGGCGGCGGGGCCGGCGGGCACACCGCGCTGTCGAGCGGCGCACGCGCGAGTGGAACGTCGCGCGGAGTGCCGTTGACCCGAAAGAGCACTTCGGAACTCGCCGGATCGAGCGCGCGAACCTCCACCGTCGAGCGCACCAGCGTAATCACAAAAAACACGCCCGCAAAGCCAACCAGCGACTTGTAAACGTGCGGCTGCCGCAACCACGCGGTCACACGCGTCGTCACTCCCTGCTTTACGTCGTCGCCGAGTAGGCCCCACACGAGACCGACGATGCCGACGAGGGGAATCTGTGTGATGAAGAAGCGTTGCAGCCACGGCGCATGGAGCGATGACCACAAACCCACCGCGCCATCGAGCACCAGCAGCATGACGAGCGGACGAAGCTCTGCGCCGTCCGTCGCGACTGGCGCCTTAGCCGTCTGCGACGCGTGGTTCGGGCTTGGTGCTCCTTCGGCCATGGTTCATCCGAGGATAAGGACGGTGGCCGACAAGATGCGTTAGAGTAGCTGAATAGGCCAGCTCGCCTATGCTGCGCGAGCCTTGTGCACATGCGCCTTCGCGGCAAGCGCGCTACGCAGCGTGACGAGTGTGACCTCGGGACTCGCACCAAGACGGAAAGGTATTGCCCAATAGCCCGTGCCCGGGCTGATGTAGAGCAATGCATCCTGATCGACATGCGCGCCCATCGCATGTTCGAGAAAGGGCGACGCGAGACTCCAGCCGAGCGTCGGCACTGCGAATTGTCCCCAATGCGTATGGCCGCTCAGCGTGAGCGCCACACCACGCGCGGCGAGTGACGGCCACAGCGATGGATTGTGCGCAAAGGCAATCACCGTTGCGCCGTCGGGCACGTGTGCAAGCGCTCGCTCGACGTTAGGCGCAGCGCGCGACGAGCCACTGCGTCCACCTGCCGGATCTCCCGTGCCCACGACTACGATGCTCGCGCTGCCGCGACGCAGCACACGCGCCTCATTCACGAGCACAGTGCCAAGCTCGGCGGCACGCAACGCACGCTCCACATCTTCCCATCCGGCATAGACGTCGTGATTACCGGGAATCATGTACACGCCGAGCGGCGCCGTGAGCGACCCGAGCGCAGCGGCGTACGACGTGACATCCTCGGCGCGATCGTCAATGAGATCGCCGGTGACGGCAATCATGTCAGGCTCCAGCTCACGCGTTGCCTTCACGATGCGGCGAAGAAATCGGCGAGAGGTATGTGGGCCAATGTGCAGGTCGGACAGTTGTGCGATGCGCAACCCGTCGAACTCGTGTGCGAGACCAGGCACCTCGACGTCCACGCGTCGCACTACGAGATGGCCAGCGCCAAGGTATCCGACGCCTAGCATGGTCACGAGACCGACGAGTACAACGCCGGCCGCGATCTGGCCTGCCGACATCGCGTGACCGAAGGGCGCGCCACCAAGCAGGCCAAGCAGTCCCGCAGCCGACACCAGCGGGAGCATGAGCTGCGCGTACCAGAAGGGCCGAACGACGAGCAGTCGAAATGCCTTGCCCGGATAGAACGGCCAACCGCGCCACCGAACATAGGCCAGCAATGGAAGCGTGGTATAGAGTGCGAGCGCGGCGAACGCGAGCACTGCGCCAGGAAATAATCCAGACGCGAGAAGGCCAAGCGTGCCCCAAGCGGCGACGAGGTATAGGACGAGGCGCGCGGCAATCGTTGCGGCGTGCCTGGGTCGAGGACGTCGGGCAGAGGTCATGACGATATATCCCGCGAGTGGCCAATAGGTCCCGGAAGATGCGCTGCAAGGTGCGCACCGCGAAGGCCTGTAAACCGATGCGCCATAGTCGGTTGACCCACAGATGACCGACCGCTGACTTCGTGCTCGCAGATTCTCTCTCGTCAATCACGTTCACCGGAGAGCAACCATGACGGGAATCAGAGTCGCTCGCTCGCGCCGCAGCCGAGCTCGCACGAACGTCGGCATAGCCACGCCAGCGCAGCGCGAGCGCATCTATCGGCTCAGGCACGACATCTATGCTCGCGAGCTGGGCCAGCACGCAGAGTGCGCAGACGGCGCGCTCACCGACGACCTCGACGAACGGAACATCTACATCACTGCGACGGTCGGAGGGCACATCGCCGGCTTCATCAGCATCACGCCGCCTGGCGCGCGCTACTCCATCGACAAATACTTTGCGCCGGACGCGCTGCCTGTCGCGCGCGACGACGGACTATTCGAGATCCGTCTGCTGTCTGTCGTCGCCGAACAGCGCGGAGGATTGTTGGCGCCGCTGTTGATGTATGCCGCATTGCGATTCGTGGAAGAACGCGGCGGAACACACATCATCGCACTCGGACGCGACGAG
>JBDTXZ010000362.1:0-4749 GCA_040005935.1 bacterium
TCGAGCTTGATGAAGTCCGGTTCGAGATTCGCAATCGAGCCGAGGCCCGCGTAGCCGCTTCCCGCGTCGTCGATGGCAAACCGGAAGCCGCGCTCGCGAAATGCCTTGAGTCGTCCGCGGAATTTGGGGTAGTCCTTGATCGCGGTTCGCTCCGTGATCTCGATGACCACGCGCGACGGATCCTCGACTTCGTCCTCGGTGAACATCGGGTCAGCAAAGTCGTGCGGGTCGACGTTGAGGAACAGTAACTGGCCCGCCTCGAGCCGAGTGCTCATTCCCTCGAGCGCGCGCTCGCGACAGAGCCTGCTCAACTCCCAGATGAGGTCCGCCTCAGCGGCGACATCGAACATCACCTCCGGACTGCGTAGCGTTCGCAACGTGCCCCGCGCCAGCGCTTCATAGCCGAAAATCTCGCGGGACGACGCGATGACGATCGGGTGGTAGTCGACGTAGACGCCGCGATCGCGAATCGCCGTCTTCAAGTCATTTACGCGACGCGCACGCTCGCGCTGCTCAAGCGACCGAGATGCATTCTGCGCCTCACGTATGCCGCGGTAGATCACGCGTTCGAGACGAATCTTCGGATTGTAGTACAGGTGCGCGCGACCAACGTAGATGTCGAACAACGCGGCGATGTCCTCGCCGTGCGCCGTCTCGATCTGTGCTGCCACGTGGCGCTGCAACCGAGTGACCATCTCGGTGATCTCGCCGTCGGTTGCTGCGGCGACTCCGCTGGCAGGAACGTGGAAGAAAATGAAATCGTCGTCGTTGCTGAAGCTCACCATCACGCGCGACGCACGCAGGTCGTCGTCATCGAGAAATCCGCGGACGGCACTGGCTGTTGTTTCCAGCACGGCGTCGAGTTTCTCCCAACCGTAAATCTCCTCGATTTTCGAGTAGCGAACAAAGTTGAGGTAGAGCACGACAAGTTCGCCTCGCTCCTTGAAGAGCTGGCGTGACCGTTCGATCGCGACGGGAAGCGTGGGCAGGCCCGTCAGCGAATCGTGCAGCATGTTCTCCAACTCTGTCTTGTTCGCCTTTTCCCCAGCGGTGGCGCCCACCGCCGCGGCCCGTGCAACCGCGGACCAGACGCGCGCCGCAATCTCCCCGGGCGTTGCAGGAAGCAGGAACCACTCTTCCGCTCGCAACTCAACCGCACGACGACGTGCCGTCTCATCGGTGCAACCCACGATGACGGGAACGCCGCGCGCGTGTGCCGATTCCATACTCGCGCGCAGGTCCGATGGATCTCGCGTGGTGACAAGCAGCGCACGTACGCCCGGCTCCGCGATGGCGGTCGTGAGGTCGGCCTGCTCGCGCTGGTCGGTGCTCCAACCGTCGAGCAGCGCCGTGGCGGCGCTGATCGTAGGGTCGTCTGAATCCGTCAGGAGAATCGACTCGTTCACGCGCCCTGCTCGTGTGCGATCAGGCGCGCGGCGATATCAGCTTGCGACGTGCATTTGCTCGAGATTGCGCTGAACGGTCTTGGCCAGCGTCGGAAGGTCAAAGGGCTTCTCCACGTAATCGTCCGCGCCGAGCTGCAGCGCTTCGCGCTTGTCGTCCCATGCGTCGAGTGCAGTGACCATGATGATGCGCACGCTTCGCCCGAGCACTGGATGCTGCTTCATGAGCCGACAGACTTCCCATCCGTCGCGTCCTGGCATCATCACGTCGAGGAGCACCAGAGCCGGCCGCACCGACTCGAAAAGTGCCAATGCCTCATCGCCGTCGTGAGCAACCGTAATGGGATACCCACGGATCTCCAAGTACTGCCGGATGATCTCCGCGTTGTCATGATTATCGTCGACCACCAAGATAGGTGGAAGCCCGCTCCCAGTAGTGTGCACTGAATCCCCTCCTGCGTCCACTGCTGCGGCGCCTCGGCCGCGGTCCAACAGTTGAGGGCAATTCGGGGGCCACGAGATTCGGACTGCGTGGCCGGCAGCTGACTACTGGGCGAGAACAATTTCACGAACACCAGCAGCCACAGGCACTCGCGTTTCCGCGCCGCCTGGCCAACGAGCCCACACCGCCGTTGGCGTGCCCGACACGCCGAATACCTGCACTGCGCCGTTCTGGGACCAATAGCCGGACCCTGCCTGAATTTCGCGCACCGGACCCATTCGCTCGCCGTAGACCAGCCTGATCTGTGTGCCGATTCCATCGGGATTGGTCGCAGAACCTTTCACACGAACGCGAAGGCCTGGCTCCGCAAGGATGTTGTGATAGAGAATGGTTGACGAGCTGTTCTGCGAGAGGACAAGGTCGAGCCGCCCGTCGTGATCATAGTCCGCATATGCGGCGCCGCGCTGGTCTCCGTACGCCATGAGACCCGACTGCATCCCAGACACTGAACGAAGGCCGCCCTTTCCGTCGCCAAGCATGAGAAGGCTGCGTCCGTTGTCGTAGCGAGGAATGCCAACCGCCGTCGGCGAAAAATTCTGACTGAGTACGACGTCTTCATTTCCGTCGCCGTTGAAGTCTGCGATGCCCGCGTAGAAGGCGGGCGCAAACTGCGCTTCTGCGGGTAGCGGAACGGCGTCGAAATGATCGCCTCTGTTGATGAACGCCGTGCTGTTCAACGTGTTGACGTCTGTTCGTTGCACCTTGCTCTTGAGCGGGCCGAGGACCATGTCGACGCTGGCTTCGGAATAGGCGGAGAAACTCCCCATCCGCGTGGCAAGATCGGGAATGACCACGCGCACGCGTGGGTAGCTATTGAGCGGCGCAAGGCCGTGCACCCGCGGATCATCACGCGCGAGTAGCAATTCCTCTTCCCCTCCGGAACCGAACGGACCATGAAACAGCACCAGTGGACGTGCATTGTCCGCTGGCGTGACAGTGTTCCGCCCCCAATTCGTCGCGACCAGATCCAATCGTCCATCGGCATTGAGATCGCCGGCGGCGACGCCATTCCACCGACTGATGAACTTGTCCAGCCCCCATGATGCTGGCGCGAGCACGAAGCGGCCGCCTTGATTCAGGAACAGTGCGACGGATCCCCACTCGCGCGCGATCACGAGGTCCGCCTTGCCATCGCCGTTCATGTCCGCGAACATGGCGCTCGACACCAATCCGATGTCCTTGAACACCGCCGAACCAGCGGAGTCGAGGACAAATTTCCCCGCAACATTGTGGAAGAGTCTCGACGACGCGGCCTCAGGGTACTTCGCCGGAATGACACGACCGCCAACGAAGAGATCGAGACTTCCATCACCGTCGTAGTCGCCGAGTGCCATGGGACCGGTTGAGGCATCGAGTGGAGGAACCAATGGCTCAACCGTCGTGCCAATTCCACTTCGCTTTGCACTGACGCTCACCGCCGCAGGCGACGCCGCGGCGCTCGGCCCCTGCAGTTCCCAGCTCGAAAGCCCGAGCAACACACGCGAGGCGCCATTCGCGGTCATCCCGAGAATCGAGGTAAAGTCCGATGACGCAATTGGACCCTGCGCCGGTTGCGGTGTGATTCGCCCCCCGCTGTTATGAAACACGGCGAGTCGCCCGCTCTTGCCCGCGCCGACGATGAGATCTTCAAATCCGTCGCGGTCGTAATCGAACCACGCCACGCCAGGGCCCATTTGCGACAGGGAATTCGGAAGGAGGAATTGCCGCTCCCAATCATCATAGGGCGGATCGATATGTGTGTGGCCGCCAAGCTGCGCCGTCGCATTATCGAAGAGCGGGATTGGCGGTGAGCTGATTGGCTCATGGGACGGTGCGGCGGTCGCCATCGTGACTTCGTACAGGCGATTGGGGCGGACGTTGTTGATCGTCGTGACCCGGCCGTCGCGCCAACGGATGACGAGTGTCGCGCTATCCGACTTGCCCATTGCGAAGGAGGCTTCGTAGTCGCTGTGCGAGAGATAGATCCCGCCGACTGCGACCTCACGTTGCTGAAGCGGAATCGCGCCACCGAGCAGCCTGATGCGAGCACCAACTGCTTTCGTGTTCGGTGCATTCCCAACGAGCCGCACGGCCACTCTCGCCGCCGACACGCCGTTTTGTAATACGAGTGCAGGCGACCCGAGGCGGTTGATCACGACATCGAGATCACCATCGCCGTCGAGATCGGCCGACGCCATTGCATGCGAGACGTCGTTCTCGATGCCAAAGTGCCAGCGATCGCTCGCATCCTCGAAGGTGAGGTCGCCGCGATTCCTGTACGCCACATTCTTGAGCGCCAACTTCGGATACGCCCACCGCTCGCGCTGCCACTGCACGCCACTCAACCTGTTTTGCAGCCGCTCCTGCGTGTCGGCATCCATGACGTCCCACAGGTGACCATTCGCGATGAGGATGTCTTGCCATCCGTCCAGGTCAACGTCGAGAAACATCGTCGACCACGACCACCCACTTGCCTGCACGCCGGCGTACTGTGCGATCTCAACGAACGTCCAGTCGCCGCGATTCAGGAATAGTGTGTTCCGCTGCTGCTGCAGTTGCGTCTCCATGTCGCCGGGCTTCTTTGGCAGCGCCGTATGCGTCGGCATCTGCGTTTTCAGGTGGCGCGAATCGTTGCCGAGCATGTCAGTCACGAACAGATCCGGAAGGCCGTCGCCGTTGATATCTGCGACGTCGGTGCCCATCGACGAATTGCTCATCTGTCGCTGCGCCTTCCAATCGGCGAGTCGGAAGTTGCCGTGCCCGTCGTTGAACCAAAGCTGGTCGCCGTCTTCGAAATCCAGGCGGGCACGCGGATCAGGCTGGGACCGTTGATGTTGGTTCCGATGGCGGGGTCGGAGCGCGACG